>DAISII010000081.1:0-5029 GCA_036822115.1 Candidatus Planktophila sp. | reverse complement strand
CTGCAGCACCAGTTGATGCGATTGCATCAGCAATGATCTGCTTGACCTCATCTGCAGTTAACTGGGCAGGCAAATACTTAGCAATAACTTCGCCTTCAGATTTTTCCAGCGCAGCCTTTTCTGGATGGCCCGCACCTTCGAATGCTTCTGCCGCTTCGCGACGCTTCTTTGCCTCGCGTGATAAAACAACAATCACTTCATCATCACTCAGAACACGTGCTTCTTTACCGGCAACCTCTTCATTGGTGATTGCAGTTAGAACCATGCGAATAGTGCTGGATGTGATTTCGTTGCGACCACGAATTGCTTCAGTTAAGTCGGCGCGTAGTGTCTCTTTGATTGTCATTTTGTTAACTCTACCGCCAACAGCTCTGCAATTTGAGCGGTATTAAGGGCTGCTCCCTTGCGCAGATTATCTCCGCACAAGAATAAATCAAGAGATTTCTTGTCATCTGGCGATCTACGTACTCGACCGACCCAGGTTGCATCTGTTCCAACAGCATCATTTGGCGTTGGGAACTTTTTATTTTCGGGATCATCAAGCAAGGTAACTCCGGCAGCCTTTTCAAGGAGCTTTTGCGCTCCCTTGCGAGTTACTTCATTTTTAAATGTTGCATGTACTGCCAAAGAATGTGTTGTCAGGACTGGAACACGAACACATGTTGCAGAAACCTTTAAATGAGGCATTCCTAGAATCTTGCGAGATTCATTGCGAACCTTGAGTTCTTCGGATGTGTAGCCATCTTCTTTCAGCGATCCAGCCCATGGCACAACATTTAACGCAAGGGGTGCTGGGAATGGATCTGAATCCTTTACGAGTTTACGAACATCACCAGTTGCTTCACCAGCATTTGTTCCTGCGACGGCAGAAATCTGTGCGCGTAAGGCATCAATACCAGGTTGTCCGGCGCCAGATGCTGCTTGGTATGAAGCAACTACAAGTTCTTTTAATTCATACTTCTTATTAAGTGCGCCCATTGCAACAATCATGGAAAGAGTTGTGCAGTTTGGATTTGAAATAATTCCCTTTGGACGCTTCTTTGTATCTTTTGGATTTACTTCAGGAACAACCAATGGAACTTTTGGATCCATGCGGAAAGCGCCTGAGTTATCAACAACGATTGCGCCACGTGAAACAGCAATTGGTGCCCACTCAGCAGAGACTTCATCTGGAACATCAAACATCGCAACATCGATGCCATCAAAAGCTTCTGGCGAAAGTGCTACGACAGTTAACTCTTCTCCGCGACAGGTCAGCTTCTTGCCTGCGCTGCGTGCTGAAGCGATCAGACGGATTTCGCCCCAGACATCTTTACGCTCAGAAAGAATGCTGAGCATTACGGTGCCAACAGCGCCAGTTGCGCCAACAACTGCAAGTGTTGGCTTCTTAGCTACTTTCTTTACTTTTTTACTCATCGTCCTGTTCCTCCATACACAACTGCTTCGTTTTGATCTGCATCTAATTCAAACGCGGTGTGAGCTGCTTTAGCGCCACGTTCAAGATCGGCTTCGCGGCAAATAATTGAGATTCGAATTTCAGAGGTTGAAATCATTTCGATATTCACGCCTGCATCCGATAGTGCACCAAAGAATGTTGCTGTTACGCCTGGATGTGAGCGCATACCAGCGCCAACTAATGACAATTTGCCGATTTGATCATCGTATTGAATTGAGGCAAAGCCAACTTCGCCTTGTAGTTTTTGCAAAATTGCAGTTGCGGCAGCACCTTCAGCCTTTGGCAATGTAAATGAAATATCGGTAAGTCCTGTCGCAGCAGCAGAAACATTTTGCACGATCATGTCGATGTTGATGTCGGCATCTGCAATTGCTTGGAAGATGCGCGCTGCAACACCAGTGCGGTCAGGTACTCCGACGATCGTTATCTTTGCCTCGGACTTATCGTGTGCGATACCCGAGATAATTGCTTGCTCCATGCTGCCTCCTTCTGGATGATCTTTGACCACCCATGTTCCTTCATTTGTTGTAAAAGATGAACGTACGTGAATTGGTAAGTTGTAACGTCGTGCGTATTCGACGCAACGTAGGTGCAAAACTTTTGCGCCGCTTGCTGCTAGTTCGAGCATTTCATCATAAGTAACAGTTTTTAACTTACGAGCAGTTGGAACAACACGGGGATCAGCGCTAAACACACCATCAACATCTGTGTAAATTTCACACACATCTGCTTCTAGCGCCGCAGCTAATGCAACCGCTGTTGTGTCACTACCACCGCGACCTAAAGTTGTTACATCCTTTGTGTCTTGCGAAATTCCTTGGAAGCCAGCAACGATTGCAATTGCTCCGCCATCTAACGCTTCCTTAATTCGACCAGGTGTCACATCAATAATGCGAGCACGACCATGTGCAGATGTTGTAATCACGCCTGCTTGGCTGCCGGTAAATGACAATGCTTCGTGTCCCAAATTGTTAATTGCCATTGCAAGTAGCGCCATTGAAATTCGCTCGCCCGCTGTAAGCAACATATCTAATTCGCGACCTTGTGGGATCGGCGTGATTTGTTCAGCTAGATCAATTAATTCATCGGTGGTATCGCCCATGGCTGAAACCACGACAACAACCTGATTACCGTCCCGCTTTGCCGCCACGATTCTGTTGGCCACGCGCTTTAGCCCGGCAGCATCGGCCACCGAAGAGCCGCCATATTTCTGAACAATTAGTCCCATGGCTCAATCATGAAGCACGCAAACCTTTGGGGCTACCCGATTTCCTGATTTTCCCAAATATTGAGACGATAAACATCTCAATTAATGAGATTAAACATCCCTACGGCCTTCAAAGGCGCGACCAAGGGTAACTTCGTCGGCATATTCCAAATCTCCACCTACTGGCAATCCGCTGGCCAAACGCGACACCTTTATATCCATCGGCTTAATAAGTCGCGATAGATAGGTAGCCGTTGCTTCGCCTTCCAGGTTTGGATCAGTTGCCAAGATAACTTCCACGATTCCAGCATCTGCCAATCGAATCATTAGCTCGCGAATTCGAAGTTGTTCTGGACCGATGCCATCAATGGGACTAATTGCACCACCAAGCACATGGTACTTACCGCGAAATTCGCGAGTACGTTCGATTGCAATCACATCTTTACTTTCTTCGACAACACAAATGGTGGTGTTATCACGCCTTGGATCACGACAGATGCGGCATTCATCTTCTTCCGAAACATTTCCGCAGACAACACAAAACTTAACGCGCTCTTTAACTACACGGATTGAATCAACAAGTGCGGATGCAACTTCGGAATCAGATTGCAAAATGTGAAAAGCAATTCGCTGCGCGCTCTTTGGACCAATACCTGGCAAACGACCTAGTGCGTCAATTAAATCCTGAATTGCACCTTCATACATTCCTGACATCTATTACTTACCTTCAATAACTTTTGCGCCCAGCTCTTTTGCGAGCAACGCTGCACCTGACAAAAGCACAGCATCACTTGGTGCTTCAGATGTTCGTGTCTCTCGTGCTGCTGGAGTATTGGTATCAATTGAGGGATCAACCACCACCGCAATCTTTCGGTCCAACCCCACCACATCAATAAATGCATTACGCAGAATCACATCAGATTCAGAACGTTCGAAACTTTCCTTTGCCCCAGCATTAACAATGCCAATTGTGATCGCACTTTCATCAACGCTAAGTACCTGCGCACTTGCCGACAACAGCGACCAAGTCAGTCTGCGACGCTTCTTAACATCTTCAATAACATCCGGCCACGCTCTGCGCAGTGCGGCAATATCAAAATTGCCCGGAACATGGGCCTTCTGTACGGGCGCAGGGGCGGAGTCTTTTTCTTTAGTGGGCGTTACAACAACTTCATCTTTAGAAGGAGTGACATCAGAAACCGAGTGAGTGGAGGTTGCTCTTTCTTTTGGCTCCACGGCTCGTGTTTCTGAAGAACGACTGGATGTAAGCGGAGCAATATTCTCTGCACGCTCAAGACGCTCAATCCTAGAAAGCATTCCCGCCTCGGTGTTGTCCCCAATTGGCAACAAAATGCGCCCGCAGATGAATTCCAGGATTAAGCGCGGCGCAGTAGCCCCACGCATTTGGGTCAAACCCTCTGCCGCAATATCTGCTGCACGTGAAAGATTCGCCGTACCAATTCTGTTTGCCTGATTGCGCATACGTTCCATTTGATCATCTGGCATATCGCGCAAAATTGAATTAGCTGTTGAATCCTTAAGCGCATCAACAATCATTAAGTCGCGAATTCGCTCCAACATATCGCTGGTAAATCTGCGTGGGTCATGTCCTGATTCGATAACGCGATCAATTGTTTTAAACAGCGTTGCGCCATCATGGGCAGCAATCGCATCGATTGCATCATCTAATAATGCGCCATCTGTAAAGCCCAGTAATTGGATTGCGATTTCGTAGCTAACGCCATCTTTGCCTGCACCAGCTAACAGTTGACCAAGGACGGAAAGCGCATCACGAACCGACCCGCCAGATGCCCGAACAACAAGTGGAATAACACCCTTATCAACCTTCACGCCTTCAGAATTACAAACCTTTTCTAGGTGTGCAGCCAAGGTTCCTGGTGGAACTAAACGGAATGGGTAGTGATGTGTACGGGAACGAATAGTTGCAATTAACTTATCTGGTTCAGTTGTCGCAAAGATAAAAATTACATGTGCAGGTGGCTCTTCAACAACCTTAAGTAATGCATTGGCCGCGCCTGGTCCCAGCTGATGCGCTTCGTCGATGATGTAAATCTTGTAACGACTTTGTACTGGCGCAAAGAATGCTTTATCGCGAAGATCGCGCGCATCATCTACTAAACCGTGGGTCGCAGCATCTAGTTCAATAACATCTAATGAACCCGGACCATTCGCAACTAAATCTTTACATGATTGACATTCGCCACATGGATTTGGTGTTGGACCCTTTTCGCAGTTAAGCGAGCGCGCCATGATTCGTGCACTAGAAGTTTTTCCGCAACCACGAGGACCGCTAAATAAATATGCGTGGTGTGTGCGACCTGATTCCAAAGCATTTGAAAGTGGAA
>DAISII010000080.1:0-5064 GCA_036822115.1 Candidatus Planktophila sp. | reverse complement strand
AGACTTACTGAACCAGAATCAGCAGGGCTGCCAATTACCCCATACCCCAAGGTCGTAGGACCTTGTATTGCAAGTGCAAAGAATACCAGCGGATTTATAGTGCCAATCCCGCGTTGATACGCAGTAAACAGGCCTCTTTACCCAGTAGCTCCATTGATTCAAATAGCGGCGGCGAAATAGTGCTGCCGGTCGTTGCAATACGCAAAGCGGTAAATGCAATACGTGGCTTTAGCACCATTTCTTCGATCAATGATGCTCGCAGCACCGCTTCAATGTTTTCGTGGTTCCACACAGTCACGGTTTCTAGCTCTTTGAGTGAGCGAGTTAAAATCGCTTTAGATCCTTCGTCTGTAATCTTTGCAACAGATTCGGTATCTACTGCAAACTTAGTTGTAAACAAAAATTGCAGCATCTTTGGAACTTCATTGAGCATGATGATGCGCTCTTGAATCAACGGAAGGGCCTTCTTTACCAATTCAATTTCAGCATCGGTACCGGTGATGACATTAGCCTTAGTCAAAAATGGCAATGACCACTTTAGGAATTCATCTAACGTCAGAGCGCGGATCTTGTCACCGTTGATTGCTTCCAGCTTTTTCATATCAAATCGTGCCGGTGAGCTATGAACCTTTTCAACTGTAAACATTTCAGTTAGCTGCTTCATGGTGATGTTTTCTACATCATCCCCTGGTGACCAACCGAGCAATGCAAGATAGTTACAGATCGCCTCTGGCAAGAAACCCATCTCGCGATACCAAGCAATTGATACTTCGCCATTTCGCTTGGAAAGCTTTGCGTTGTCTTGTCCCATAACAAAGGGCAGGTGGGCAAATACTGGGTAATCAGCGGGTGCAACACCCATTGCCTGATATACGCGAATTTGGCGTGGAGTTGAAGACAACAAGTCTTCTCCGCGTAATACATGTGTGACCTTCATCAGCACGTCATCTACTGCGACAGCTAATGTGTATAGCGGTGAACCATCAGCGCGAACCAAGACAAAGTCCGGAACAAAGTTGTGATCAAAAGAGACATCTCCACGAATTAAATCGTTAAAGGTTGTGCTGCCATCTGGCATACGCATGCGGACTACCGCTCCACGGCCTTCAGCCTTGTATGCGGCAATTTGATCAGCAGTTAGTTCGCGGCAATGTCCGTTATAGCCAGGTGCCACATTGGCTGTGCGTTGTGCTTCGCGTACCGCTTCTAACTCATCTGGTGAGCAGTAGCAGTGATACGCATCTTTTTGATCAAGAAACTTTTGTGCCCACGTGGCGTAAATATCTAAACGTTGGGACTGTAGGTAAGGACCGTTGTCACCACCAACTTCAGGACCCTCATCCCAATCAAGTCCAAGCCATTTGAGAGTATCAATTGCGGCGTTGATGTACTCATCTGTTACGCGGGTTGTATCGGTATCTTCGATCCGAAATAAGAATGTTCCTCCTGTGTGACGGGCATATGCCCAATCAAATAAAGCGGTGCGAATGTTTCCAACGTGCAAATCACCGGTTGGAGATGGTGCAAAACGAACCTTTACCTTTTGACTCATTACTGTGCACTCACCTTGTTAGTTAGTTCGCCAAGTCCTTCAATAGCCATTGTTGCTTTTTCACCGGCAACCATAGGGCCGATGCCTGCAGGCGTTCCGGTCAAAATAATGTCACCTGGAAGCAATGTCATAACTCGTGAAACAAAGTTAATAATTGTTGGAACATCAAAGATCATGTCGCTGATCTGGGCAGATTGCTTTACTTCTCCGGCAATGGTTGCGGTAATCTTTTGGGTGCCAGGAACAAAATCTGTATCTACCCACGGGCCAATTGGACAAAATGTGTCAAAGCTCTTGGCACGGGTCCACTGTCCATCTTTTTTCTGCAAATCTCGGGCAGTTACATCGTTGGCGATTGTGTAGCCAAAGATCACATCGTTAACCCGCTCTTTTGGAACATCTTTACAAATTCGCCCAATAACAATTGCAAGCTCTGCTTCATGATCAATGCGCTCAGACATCTCTGGCCACACAATTGTGTCGTTAGGGCCAATCACAGATGTATTTGGCTTTAGAAAAATGATTGGTTCATCAGGAACAACCCCACCCATTTCAGCGGCGTGATCGGCGTAGTTCTTGCCCACACATACAACCTTTGAACGAGGAATAATTGGTGCAAGCAAACGAACCTTGCTCAACTCGATAGTTGCTGCGGTCCTTTGAATTCCCGAGTAAATCGGATCACCACTGATGATGCTGATGAGGCCATCATCTTCCAACACGCCAAATAGAGGGTCTTGGCCTAAGCCAGCATCTGGGCCTGGGGTGAATCGAACAATACGCATGAGCGCATTCTATCGTTACTCAGCGTCCTCAATCTCTTCAACAAGGCGCTCAACAAGAACCGATGAAATTCTGCGACGACGACCCTGTGGGCGCTCTGATGTAATCGAGAAGCCATGCCAGGAAATTGTCGATCCAGCAATTGGAACGCGGCCAAGCTTTTGCGCCATTAAGCCACCGATGCTGTCAATGTCTTCATACTCATCTTTTTCGATCTCAATCTTTAACTCATCTGCCAAATCTTCGATATGCAGAGATGCCTTTGCGCGACCTTTATCAGGACCTAACCACATGAACTCTTCTTCGCCATCATCAAACTCATCTTCGATTTCGCCAACGATTTCTTCGATGATGTCTTCGATGGTGATGATTCCAGCGGTTCCACCGTATTCATCAACCACGATTGCAAGGTGAATTTGGTTCTTTTGCATCTCTTTTAGCAGATCATCAGCCATCTTGATTTCTGGCACAAAGTTGGCAGGGCGCATCAACTGTTCGATCTTTTCAGTGTGCTCGGCCTCGTGATGGTCAAGTGCGCGCTTTGCTAAATCTTTTACATAAACGATTCCCACAATATTGTCGATGCCATCGCCAATAACAGGGATACGTGAATAGCCGCTTCGGAGTGCTAGCGATAGTCCTTGGCGCAGGCTCTTATCTTTTTCTACCCACACCATGTCAGTACGAGGAACCATTAATTCGCGAACCACGGTGTCACCTAGTTCGAAAACTGAGTGAATCATTTCGTGCTCGCCAGATTCCACTAACCCACGCTCGTGCGCTTGATCTACCAAATCGCGAAGCTCAGCTTCTGATGTAAAGGGCCCTGATCTAAAACCCTTACCTGGTGTCAAAGCATTTCCAACGGCGATTAGAAGTTTTGTAACTGGCCCTAATAAGAAAGCCAATCCGTAGGCAACAATGATTCCGTATCGTGCGTACTTATGTGGTTGTTGCTTGCCTAATGTACGTGGGCCAACTCCAACAACTACATATGACAGCACAACCATGATCGCAACGGTTAATGCCATTGCTTGGGCGCTTGGATAATTACGTAGCAAAATAACAGCTAATAAGACAGTTGCGGTGAGTTCGCAGAGTTTACGAACCAGCAAAATTACATTCAGGTAGCGGGCGGGTTGGGCGGTGTATTTGCGCAACAGAGCGGTTCCGCGCTTGCCTTCAATCTCTTCAATGACCACACGAGAAATTGAGGTCAATGCAGATTCAGAGGCAGCTAAAAATCCCGCAAAAAATAGCAGGACAATGATGCTGACTATCGCCATGGGGCTCATATACCTTTCTGCCAATCTCTTACGATTTTTTCTTGTAGGTCAAACATAACTTTTTCTTCCGCCTTATCTGCGTGGTCATATCCAAGTATGTGCAACAAACCATGTGTAGCCAAAATAAAGATCTCGTGCTCTATGGAATGCCCCTGCTGTGCTGCCTGCTGTGCGGCAACAACTGGACTAATCACGATGTCGCCAAGTGTGACTGCCTCCCCTGGTGTTTCCGGCATATCCATCGGAAAGGAAAGAACATCAGTTGTGCCTGGCTCATCCATCCACTTGATATGAAGTTCAGTCATGTAATCATCATCGACAAATGAGACATTAATTTCACACTCAGGGTTTAACTGCAGCTCTAATAAGGCAAAAGTAAGTAGTGAGTTTATTTCAGTGGCCGGAACTAACTGCCCTGAAGTGTTTATTACTTCAATTGTCATTGTTGGCGAATTTGTCGCAATGCTTGCCGTTGCTCATCAAATGTGTCGTACGCCTTAACAATGTCACCAATTAAGCGGTGACGGACAACATCTTCAGCGGTTAATTCGAGAAATGCGATGTCATCGATCTCTTTCAAGATGTCCCGAACAATCTTTAAGCCAGAGTTTTGGCCATTAGGAAGATCGATCTGCGTTACATCGCCTGTAACAACCATCTTTGAGCCAAAGCCCAAACGAGTTAAAAACATCTTCATTTGTTCTGGTGTGGTGTTTTGAGCTTCATCCAAAATAATAAAGGCATCGTTTAGGGTGCGACCACGCATATATGCCAGCGGCGCTACCTCGATGATTCCTGATTGCATCAAACGCGGGATTGAATCGATATCGATCATGTCATGTAGCGCATCAAATAATGGGCGCAAATATGGATCAATCTTTTCGCTTAATGTGCCGGGCAAGAAACCTAGGCTTTCACCAGCTTCAACAGCAGGGCGGGTTAAAACGATTTTGTTAATCTTTTTTGCTTGCAATGCTGCAACCGCCATAGCCATCGCAAGATAGGTCTTACCGGTACCAGCAGGGCCGATGCCAAATGTGATTGTGTGGTCCTCAATTGCATCAACATAACGCTTCTGGTTAGCAGTCTTTGGTCTGATAGTGCGTCCGCGATTACTGACGATATTGAGCGACATGACCTCTGCTGGATGATCAACAGGTTCGTGCTCAAGCATTTCGATCGCACGATTTACTGCATCTACATTAAGAATGTTTCCGCTGCGAATAACAACCATCATCTCATTGAACAAGTTTTCTAATCGTGCGCAATCAATGTGAGGCCCGCGTAAAGTAATTTCATTTCCACGAACTGTGATATTTACAGATGGAAATGCCGCTTCAATAACTCGTAGATTGTCATCATGCGGACCTACAACAGCAACCATTGCGATGGCGTTAGGTACGGTGATCAGCGTTCGCTCCATATAAGGGTAAATCTATCTTT
>DAISII010000079.1:0-5074 GCA_036822115.1 Candidatus Planktophila sp. | reverse complement strand
TCAGCGCCAGCGCGCAATGATCGCTCAAGCACTTGCTTGCGATCCTGCATTGCTAGTTGCAGATGAACCAACAACAGCGCTGGATGTGACAGTTCAGGCTGAAATCCTTGATTTAATGCGCGGTCTTAAGGACAAGCTGAACTCTGCAATCCTATTGATTACCCACGATATGGGTGTTGTTGCAGATATGGCTGATGAAATCCTTGTTATGAAGGATGGAATTACCGTCGAAAAGGGAACAGCAGATCAGATCTTCAACAAGCCGCAACATCCATACACACAGCAACTACTTGGCGCAGTGCCAATGCTGGGGTCAACAAAAAAGCGTGCACTTCCTTATAAGGAGGATGCAAAGCCTGCCCCCGTATTGAAGTTAACTGATGTGACTATCGAATATCCAAAGCGTGGTCGCCAACCAGCATTTACTGCGGTTAAGAACTTCAACCTTGAAATCTATCCAGGTGAAATCGTAGGCCTCGTAGGAGAGTCTGGATCAGGTAAGACAACTGTTGGTCGTGCATCAATCGGATTGCTTCCCATCAAGGAAGGCTCACTTGAAATTGTTGGCAAGGACATCAGCCATGCAACTCAAAAAGAGCTATTCGCAATTCGTCGCCACACCGGAATTGTGTTCCAAGATCCTGCTTCTTCGCTAAACCCACGTCTTCCAATTGGTGAATCAATTGGCGAGCCTTTATTGCTGGCAAAGATTGCAAAGGGTCCAGATCTTGCACGTATGGTTGAAGAACTTCTTGATCAGGTTGAACTTCCACGTAGCTACCGAAACCGGTATCCACATGAACTCTCAGGTGGTCAGCGCCAACGCGTAGGTATCGCTCGTGCCTTGGCATTGACGCCAGATCTACTGATCGCTGATGAACCAACATCTGCACTGGATGTTTCTGTTCAGGCGCGTTTCTTGGATCTGTTGCAAGAGCTACAAGGCAAACTGAACTTTGCCTGTTTGTTCATCTCGCACGACTTAGCAGTTGTTGACATCCTGTCGCACCGAATTGCAGTGATGCAAAATGGTTTGCTGGTTGAAGAGGGCGATCGTGATCAGATCTTGAAGAATCCAAAGAATGATTACACCAAGCGTTTGATTTCAGCAGTGCCTGTTCCAGATCCTGCCGAACAACGCATTCGCCGCGAAGCACGTTTAGCTAAAAAGTAATAACCCTGTCATGGATCTAGACCTTTTGGTATTTGGTCTAGACCTTGTTTCAACCTTTGCATTTGCACTAGTTGGTGCACGGGTTGCCGCCAATAAAGGTTTAGATTTTGGTGGCATTTTATTTATTGCAGCGGTTGCATCGATTTCAGGTGGCACGTTGCGCAATCTATTTATGGGGGAGCAGCCTCCATGGGTGCAACGCCCGTGGTTGTTTGCACCAATCGTTGCCGCATTTTTAATCACCATAGCGCTAGGCAAGAAACAAGAAGTCGGTCGCATCGCACTGTCCTTAGATACTGTGGGATTAGCAGTTGCAACAGTTTCTAGTGTGCAGTTTGCGTTGATCAATGAAGCACCCATAGTGGCAGCTGCTGTCTTAGGTTTAATTGGCGGGGTATCTGGCGGATTGTTCAGAGACATCATGTGCCAAACAGAGCCAGTGTTATTGCATCGCGAAACTATCGGAACTGCCTGCCTGTCGGGCGCAGTTGTTTATTTAGCCCTTGATGCTTTCAATCTCAACGAAGCGGTTGTGGTGGCAGTGGCCGGGATCGTTGTCGTTTTGGTGCGCGAGCTATCCATCAAATTCAATTGGAATCTTCCCACAATCGTTAAGGGCAATTAATCCCTGGCTTGACCGCTTCGGTGGGTGTAACGGCCTAAGAAATCAGCCTTCATGTCGGCAAAGTTTCCATCCAACAATGCCTGGCGCATCTGATCTACCAATCGCACAATAAATCTTTCATTGTGAATCGTTGCCAAGGTCGCGCTAATGATTTCTTTGCCACGGAATACATGGTGCATATACGCCCGTGTGTAGTGCGTACAGGTGTAACAGTCACACTCATCGTCAATTGGGGTGAAATCCCTCTTAAAACGGCTGTTAGACAGGTTAAAACGCCCTTCCATCGTGTACACCGCGCTCGTGCGTGCGATTCGGCTGGCCAATACGCAGTCAAAGGTGTCACAGCCGTTTTCAACACCGACAAATAGATCTTCGGGTGCACCGATACCCAAAAGATGTCGGGGCTTGTCTTCGGGCAATATTTCATTGACCCACGAAACGATGGTTCCCAGTTGTCCTTTGTCTAACGCGCCGCCAATTCCAAAGCCATCAAAGGACTGACCGCCAGATTCCAAAGTTCCAAGATCGGTGGCCGCCTTTTTGCGAAGGTCTTCGTATTGAGCCCCTTGGATAACACCAAATAATGCTTGATAGGGCTTGGTCGCACGGTCATCAGTTAATCGCTTATGTTCATCAAGACATCTAATAGCCCAGGCATAGGTGCGATCCATGGCCAGCTCTTGATACGGGCGGGTGTTGTGCAAGGTCGTGCATTCATCAAAGGCAAACATGATGTCAGCCCCGATTTGGTGCTGCACCTGCATTGATACCTCTGGTGTAAATCGATGCATGGATCCATCAAGGTGTGATTTAAAAGTTACGCCCTCATCATCAACATGTGCCAAACGATCTTTGTTGCCAGCAATCACATCATCTCTGCGAAATGTTTGTGCATCCATTGCCAGAACTTTTTTAAATCCAACACCAAGTGATAAGACTTGAAATCCACCAGAGTCGGTAAATGTTGGTCCGGGCCAATTCATGAATTCGCCGAGCCCACCAGCCTCATCCAGGATGTCAGAGCCCGGCTGTAAATACAGGTGATAGGCGTTGGACAACAGTGCTTGGGCACCTAAATCTGCCATGGCTTCAGGCAGTACAGATTTAACCGTTGCCTTAGTGCCCACCGGAATAAAAGCTGGGGTTTGAATTGGCCCATGAGGTGTATTGATAGTTCCAACACGTGCAAGTGAATTTTCTTGCGCGTGCTTGATATCAAATGAAAAACTCAAAGTGTTACCAAATCTGAACTCGCGATTGTTCATCGAGCCAGAGAGCATCTTTTTCAGTTACGCCGAAGGCTTCATAGAACGGAGTGAAGTTCTTAAGGATCTGGTTGCATCTAAATTCGGCAGGGGAGTGCGGATCAGTTGCAATGCGACGGCGCATTTCTTCAGGACGAACCTTTGCGCGCCAGATCTGTGCCCACGAAAGCAGCAATCGTTGTTCGCCACTAAAGCCATCAATGACAGGCGATTGCGTGCCACCCAAAGAAATTAGATATGCCTTGTAGGCAATCGTTAGCCCACCAAGGTCGCCGATGTTTTCACCAATAGTTAAAGCACCGTTGACATGAACATCTGGTGCCTCTTCTGGAATCAAGGCATCGTACTGAGCAATCAATGCTTTGGTGCGTGTTTCAAAAGCATCACGATCAGCATCGGTCCACCAATTATTCAGCGCGCCATCACCATCGTATTTAGATCCTTGATCATCAAAGCCGTGGCCAATTTCGTGGCCAATTACCGCGCCGATTCCACCGTAATTAACTGCGTCATCATGGTCTAGGCCGAAAAATGGTGGCTGCAAGATGGCCGCAGGGAAAACGATCTCATTCATTACCGGGTTGTAATAGGCATTAACTGTTTGAGGAGCCATGTGCCACTCATCGCGATCTACCGGCTTTCCAATCTTTGCTAACTCGTGATCTCGCTGGAACTTAATGACCCGGCCAACATTTCCGTATAAATCATCGGCAGTTGTCTGCAAAGCGCTGTAGTCACGCCACTTATCTGGGTAGCCAATCTTGGGGCGGAACTTGCCCAACTTTTCTAACGCCTTGACCTTGGTATCAGGACTCATCCAGGCTAGCTCGTTAATGCTGATGCGATACGCCTCGATCAGGTTAGCAACTAGCTGCTCCATCCGAGCCTTTGCTTCGGCCGGAAAGTGCTTCTGCACATAAACCTTTCCAACGGCCTCACCCAATGATCCTTCGATCATCGACACTGCGCGCTTCCAGCGCTCGCGAAGTTCAGGTGTTCCACTAAGTGTCTTGCCAAAGAAGGCAAAGTTTTCATTGACCAGTTCATCTGAAAGATAAGGCGCAGCGCCACTTATAAGGTGCCACTTCATCCAAGCCTTCCAGGCATTTACATCGAAGCTAGCCAGGATTGAATTGAGGCCCTCAAAAAATGATGGCTGCTGAACAATGACAGAGTCCAAAACAATTGCTGGAATTTCACCATCTGTTAGGTAGAGCTCCCAATCAAAAGCAGGCATCAATGTCTTTACCTCTGAGCGGTTCATCTTGTTGTAAGTCAGAGTCGCATCGCGATCTTTAACCTGATCCCAATGATGGCTTGCAATGCTAGTTTCAAGTGCCATTACCTGTGCAGCTAATTCTGCGCCGTTGTTGACTCCGGCTAAATCAAACATCTTTGCCACGTGGGCCACATAGGCGGTGCGAATATCTGCATACTTTTCTTCGCGGTAGTACGCCTCGTCAGGCAGTGAAATCCCGCCCTGTTGCAAGTACAAAATATTTGTCGAAGCATCCTTCATGTCTGCGTAAATAAAGGTGCCAAAGATTCCTGATAGACCACGTGCTTCAAGCTGTGCCAGGGCAGAAATAAATTCCTTCAAGGATGTAATTGAATCAACTTCAGCAAGTTCAGCTGCAATCGGTGAACATCCCTTTGCGTTGACCGCATCTGCTGCCATGAAAGAGGCATAAATATTGCTGATCTTTGTAGCCTCATCGGATCCTGTTGCGCCTTCGATAATTTCTCGAACGCGGGCTTCAGATTGAATTCGAAGCGCCATGAAAGCGCCATCAGTTGCGCGATCTGCAGGAATCACAGCGGTCTTTAACCAGCCACCATTGAAGTGGCGATACAGATCATCTTGAGGGCGAACAGTTGAATCTTGATGCGCGAAATCCAACCCAGCTTTTTTGATACTCACAATGCTCTCCTTTTAGGTACCAATGAAACACAATAAAGTAGTTGAAGCTTCAACCTTTGCCGTAGACTGCACTCATGGCACGTGAAAAC
>DAISII010000078.1:0-5251 GCA_036822115.1 Candidatus Planktophila sp. | reverse complement strand
GATTTAGCTAAGTTGCTTGATCTATGCGACAACATTATGGGCCGTTCATTCTGCGCTCTTGGTGATGGTGCAACTAGCCCAATCACATCTTCGATTAAGTATTTCCGTGATGAATACATTGCGCACCTAACGCAAGGCGCATGCCCATTTGATCCAGTTGCATCAACGCTATTTGCTGGGGCTGGTGCGTAAATGACAACTGAAGTTGTTGACATGATTACCGTTGTTATTGACGGATTCGAAGTAACTGTTCCAAAGGGAACATTAGTTATTCGTGCCGCAGAACAACTTGGAATTCAGATTCCACGTTTCTGCGACCACCCATTACTAGATCCAGTCGGTGCTTGTCGTCAGTGTTTGGTTGATATCGAAATTAATGGTCGCGCTTTTCCAAAACCACAAGCATCCTGCACAATTCCTGTCGAAACAGGCATGATTGTAAAAACACATTTAACCTCGACGGTTGCTGAAAAAGCACAACGCGGAGTCATGGAACTTTTGCTGGTAAACCATCCGCTTGATTGCCCAGTGTGCGACAAGGGTGGCGAGTGTCCATTGCAGAATCAAGCAATGAGTACAGGGCAAGGTTCAAGCCGATTTGAAGGCGTAAAGCGCACCTTTGAAAAGCCAATCAATATTTCTTCACAGGTATTGCTCGATCGCGAACGTTGCGTTTTGTGTGCACGCTGTACTCGTTTTTCTGAGCAAATTGCTAGCGATCCATTCATTACCTTGAATGAACGTGGCGCATTACAACAAGTTGGTATTTATGAAAACAAACCCTTTGAATCCTACTTTTCCGGAAACACGGTTCAGATTTGCCCAGTAGGTGCGTTAACTGGTGCTGCATATCGTTTCCGCGCACGTCCATTCGATTTAGTTTCAACACCATCTGCCTGCGAACACTGTGCATCTGGTTGCGATATGCGAACCGATGTTCGTCGCGGAAAAACATTACGTCGCCTGGCTGGCGATGATGCAGCTGTTAATGAAGAGTGGAACTGCGACAAGGGTCGTTGGGCATTTAAATACATAACAGCTGTTGATCGCCTTAAGGTTCCTCAGATTCGTAATTCCGATGGAGTTCTTGAAGAAGCATCGTGGCCAGAAGCACTTGCGGTTGCTGCTGCAGGATTAAAGGCCGCAAAGTCGGCTGTTCTTGTTGGTGGTCGTACAACATATGAAGATGCTTACGGGTATAGCAAGTTTGCTCGTGTTGCACTTGGTACAAACGATATTGATTTCCGCTCACGTGTTTCATCTGATGAAGAACGTGAATTTCTTGCCGCTCGTGTTGTTGGTTCTTCAACGACTTATCGCGACATCGACAGAGCAGATCAAATTTTATTAGTTGGCTTTGAGCCAGAAGAAGAGTCGCCAATAGTTTTCTTGCGCATCAATAAGCAGTTCCGTAAGCGCGCATTAAAGCTTGTTTCAATCGGTTCTAAGGAATCAATTGCGGTCGACAAATTAAAGGCAGAGTTTGTAAAGGTTGCACCAGGGCAAGAGGCAGCTGCTATCACAGCACAATCACTAACAAGTAAATCTGTCATTCTTGTCGGAGAACGCGCTGCCGAAAGTGCTGGTGCATTAAGCGCAGTTGCAGCACTTGCTGATTCAAGCGGTGCAAAGCTCGCATGGATTCCACGTCGCGCAGGTGAGCGCGGAGCGCTCGAAGCTGGCGCAATCGGCAACCTTTTGCCAGGTGGCCGCCCAGTGACAGATGCAGCAGCCCGTGTAGACATTGCAGCGTTGTGGAATTCAGATTCGATACCAGCAGAAATTGGTCGCAACGCTTCACAAATTATTGAAGCTGTTAATTCTGGACAGATCGGTGCGCTAATTATTGGCGGCGTAGATCCATTAGATGCCGATCACAGCGGCGCAACACTTGCAGCTCTTGATAAAGCATTTGTTGTTTCACTTGAAATCGCACCAAGTGCGGTTACTGAGCGAGCAAACGTTGTATTGCCAGTAGCAGCCGTTACTGAAAAGTCTGGCTCATTCCTTAACTGGGAAGGTCGTCCGCGCTCATTTGATGCAGCGGTTAGCGACTCATTAAATCGCAGCGATCTTCGCATTCTTTCAATGATCGCTGAAGAAATTGGAAAACCACTAAACCTAGGAACTGTCACCGCCGCTATCAAGGAGATTGCATCTATTGGTAAGTGGGATGGTGCGCGAGTTTCATTCAACACCGTTAGTGCTTCAGCACAACCTGCACTCACAGCAGATCAAGCACTCATTACTTCGTGGCGTCGTCTCTTGGATAGTGGAACTTTGCAACAAGGTGAAGAGAATCTTGCTGGTACAGCTCGTCGCACAGTTGCAGTAATTTCTCCAAAGCGAGCTCAGGGGATGGGTGTTGTTGATGGAGATCAACTAAAGATCTCAACACAACAGGGATCAGTAACGCTTTCAGCCTTAGTTGAAAATATTCATGATGATGCAGTGTGGGCGCCACGTAATTCACGCGGATCTCAGTTGTTAGCAAACCTAGGCGTCGCACATGGCGCAGTAGTTACGGTGGTGAAAGCATGACAAATGCAGAACTAATTGCATCAGATCCAGGATGGCTAATTGCAGTAAAGGCGTTAATTGTTTTTGCTATCTGCGTACTGCTAACTCTTATGTCTGTCTGGGGAGAGCGCCGCGTTGTTGGTCGTATGCAACAACGTCCGGGGCCAAATCGTGTTGGTCCATTTGGATTAATTCAGGCACTTGCCGATGGCGTTAAGTTGGCGCTTAAGGAAGACATTATTCCTACAGCAGCCGACAAGGTTGTCTTTGTTTTGGCACCAATTATTAGTGCCACGACCTGTTTTATGTCCTTTGCGGTAATTCCAATTACTGGCGAAGTAACAATGTTTGGCCGCCAAACCGCAATGCAGTTAACAGATATTCCAGTTGGCGTTTTATACATTCTGGCAATTGCATCTATTGGTGTTTACGGAATTGTTTTAGCTGGCTGGTCTTCAGGTTCTACCTATCCATTACTTGGTGGGCTTAGATCAAGTGCTCAGGTAATTTCATATGAAATTGCAATGGGGCTTTCCTTGGTTGCTGTGTTTATTTATGCGGGTTCAATGTCAACATCTGACATCGTGGCTGCGCAATCATCATGGTGGTATGCGGTGGTTTTATTTCCGTCATTCGCAATTTTCGTAATTTCAATGGTTGGCGAAACAAACCGTGCCCCATTTGACCTTGCCGAAGCTGAAGGCGAACTTGTTGGCGGATTCCATACCGAATACTCATCACTAAAGTTCGCACTCTTCTTCTTGGCTGAGTATGTAAACATCATTGCAGTATCTTCATTAGCAACAACATTATTCTTGGGTGGCTACAAAGCTCCACCAGGACTTGGCTTTACCGAAAGCTGGCTTGGTGGCTGGTTCACAGCGATTTGGTTCTTCCTAAAAGTTCTTACCTTCTTCTTCATATTTGTGTGGCTGCGCGGAACCTTGCCACGTTTGCGTTACGACCAGTTCATGCAATTTGGTTGGAAGGTTTTGATTCCAGTGTCGATTGTGTGGATCTTGGTTGTTGCAACTCTTCGTGTACTTTCATTACAGAATGCACCACGGGCAGTAATCATTGCTTTTGCAAGCAGCATCGTTTTCATCATCATGGCGGTAAATGTTGGTTTTGAAAGCGCGAAAAAGAAGAAAGAGTTAGCAATTGCAGAGGGCGACAATAAAACAGCACCAAAGTTTGCAGTGCCTTCATTGCCAATGGAAGTTTCAACTATCAATGTGTCACAGAAGGTAGGGGACAACCGTGAGTGAAAACCTAGAACCGTTAAAGCCAAAAGAGCTAGGCATTAACGATGTTGAATTTTATGAAGTAGAGCAGACTCCTGCAGTTGGCTTCTTTGGCAGCATGAAGGGTTTCTGGGTCACCTTTTCCACAATGTTTAAGAAGCCATTAACTGTTGAGTATCCAGAGGTAAAAGCACCAACAGAAGAACGTTTTCATGGCCGTCACCAATTAAATCGCCATCCAGATGGTTTGGAAAAGTGCATTGGGTGCGAACTATGTGCTTGGGCATGTCCAGCAGATGCGATTTATGTGGAAGGTGAAACAAACACCGAAGAAAACCGCATGTCACCCGGAGAGCGTTACGGCAAGGTCTACCAAATTAATTATCTGCGTTGTGTTTTCTGCGGTTTATGTATTGAAGCTTGCCCTACTCGTGCATTAACAATGACAAACGAATACGAATTAGCAGATGATACTCGCGCCAAGTTGATCTTTGAAAAGCAAGATCTATTAGCCCCATTGCGTCAAGGAATGTTGATGCCACCGCATCCGATGTATCCAGATATGACAGACACTAATTATTACAACGGTGATGTAAAGCATTCCCACCCTTCGCAGGAGGCCAAGTAAGTGTTGCAATTAGCCCTTGAGGTCGGACAGACCGCTAAACCAGAAGCAGTCATGTTCTGGATTCTTGGCCCACTTGCAGTAGTTGCAGCACTTGCAATGCTGCTCGTTAAGAAGGCGGTGCATTCTGCAATCTTGATGGCTTTTGTTATGGTCGTTTTGGCGATTTTCTATATCGCACAAGATGCGGCCTTCTTAGGAATCGTTCAGATTGTTGTTTATACCGGCGCAGTGATGATGCTCTTCTTGTTTATTTTGATGTTGGTTGGCGTTGATTCATCCGATTCGCTAACCGAAACAATTCCTGGACTTCGCCCGATAGCAATTACAGCAGCGGTCGGCTTTGGTGGCTTAATGGTTTCATTGATAGGTCAAGCAACCATTGGTCGCAGCGTTGTTGGTTTATCTGGTGCAAATGCTGAAGGAAATGTTCAAGGCATTGCCAAACTTTTGTTCAGTACGTATGTGTGGCCATTCGAAGTTGTTTCCGCGCTTTTGATTACAGCCGCTATGGGTGCAATGGTTCTAGCCCATCATCAACGAACAACTACCAGGCCAACACAGCGACAGCTTTCTATCGACCGCTTCCGCGGCGAATCTTTGGGAACAGCAGCTGGCCTGCCGGGCCCAGGTGTTTACGCTCGTCACAACGCAGTTGATGTTCCAGCCCTGCTTCCAGATGGCACACCTGCAGCTGCTTCCATAAATGCAAGCCTAGAAGCACGTGGAGACATGTTGGATTACAAGAAGTTTGATCTCAGCGAAATCAACACCAAGGTTGAGGAGGAGAAGTAAATGGACGCTTCCAATTACCTCTACATCTCCGCGCTGCTATTTACTATTGGCGCAGTTGGTGTTGTTG
>DAISII010000077.1:0-5261 GCA_036822115.1 Candidatus Planktophila sp. | reverse complement strand
CGGACTTCTTTTATAAAAAGGGGCGCTTTAACGAGCGCCCCTTTTTTATTTCCCTCTGTTTTAATTCCCTTTGGAAAATGTCATACTGTTAAAAAATTGAAAAGCGTGAAGGAGAAAAAAATGGATGAAAGAGAAAAGCGCCCATCGTCATCTCCTCGTAAGCCATCAGGTCCTAATTCTCAACGCAGACGTGAAGATTTGCCTGCTCGCGGTGGTTCATCAAACCGTGCAGGAGCTCCGCGTCAAACACGTGATGGCTCTGATCCTCGTGGTGCACGTCCTGCACCAATGGATCGCGATCAATCGCGTTTGCGTCCACGAATTTTTGAACCAGATATCCCTGAAGATGTTACTGGTGAAGAGTTAGAAAAATCTGTTCGAGCCGAGTTGTTAAGTCTGTCGGCAGAAAATGCAAAAGTTGTTGCACGACATTTAGTCTGCATAAATTTATATCAAGATACCGATCCACAGTTAGCACATAAGCACGGAATCGCAGCTGCTCACCATGCTGGACGCCTGGCTGTTGTTCGCGAATCTGCTGGATATGCGGCATACCGCGCCGGCCATTTCGAAATCGCACTTAAGGAATTGCGCGCAGCACATCGAATATCTGGAGATGTTTCATCTCTTCCTGTTATGGCCGATTGCGAACGCGGTCTTGGAAACCCTCTAAAAGCATTGAGTTTGGCTGGTTCTCCAGAGGTTAAACGATTGGCAAAGCCAGAAGAAATTGAAATGCGAATCGTTGCAGCGGGTGCACGTCGAGATTTAGGTGAGTTAGAAGCAGCGGTCGTAACTCTGACCTGCAAAGAGTTAAACAATGAAAGTGATGAGTGGGCTCTGCGTCTTCGCTATGCCTACGCCGATGCACTAGATGCTGCGGGTCGTAAAGATGAGGCCCGTGAATGGTTTTTGAAATGTGCCGAATTAGATGAGGAAGAGTTCACCGACGCTGCAGAACGTGCTGGGCAATAGTTACCCACATCTAGATCCACAACGATTAAATGTGTCAGAGAACCACTTGATCATCTGACCTCCACTACAAATAATGGAGGAACCATGGTTAAGCAAGGCAGCGTGAAAAAGGCGAGCACAAAGAAGGTCGCTGAAGTTGAAGAAGATTACTCACTCAATGATGTTCTACTTCGAGGACGTGTTTCTCAAGAAGCTGTAGAAAAGGAACTTCCCAGCGGGGACAAGGTGGTTGAGTTCCGTTTAATTGTTTCTCGAGATAAGCAACCAGGTGTAGATACCCTTGATATTGGGGCGTGGAGTTCAAAGTCACGTCGGGCTGCGTTATCTCTTGCACCTGATGAATGGGTAGAGATTTCAGGCTCAATTCATCGTCGATTCTGGAGCGGTCCAGCAGGGCTTGCAAGTCGTTGGCAGGTTGAAGCGCTGGAGATTTCGCGAATTTAGGTAGGCTTATGGCATGAGCAAAAATAGCGATTTTCTTTCGACATTGAAATCTTTTGCTAACAATGTCCATCTTGGAGACAAGAGCGCCACTGATGTTGCAGACTCGGTAAATGCGTGGCTTAAAGAAGGTGGCGAAGCGCTCAAAGTGAAAATTGAAGATGAGGTCGAGCGCTCAGTCTCTAAGATGGGTTTTGTTAAGCGTGGAGAGTTTGAAGCGCTCAAGCAAGAGGTTGCATCTTTAAAAAAGGGGAAAATCAAAGGCTCTAAAGAAAAGGGTGTTTCAAAGAAGAGGTCAAGCAAGGAAGCTGATGCAAAGAAATCCGTGAAGAAGACAGCCAAAAAGGCTGCTGTCAAGAAAGTTGCCAAGTAAATGGAAAACACTAATCAGGTTAATGGCGAATCGTTAGTAGAAGAACTTCGCAATGAACTGCAAGAGATTGATGCAATGGAACTTAGAGATCACGCAGAACGCTTTGAACTTTTGCATCAACGCCTTAATCAAGCTCTGTCCTCTATCGACGGTCTTTAATATTTAAATGAAAACACGTTTGGATGCTGAGTTGGTTCGGCGTGAGCTCGCGCGTTCGCGGGACCAAGCCGCCGATTTAATCGAAAAACGTTCAGTGTTAGTAAATGGAATTCCAGCGACAAAGCCGGCAACACAGGTTGATGCGGAAACTTCGATTGTGATTGCGGGCGATCGCGATGACTTCGTTTCTCGAGGTGGCCATAAATTGGATGGTGCATTGTCTGCATTTACTGGCGTACAGGTTGCTGGCAAGCGCTGCCTAGATGCGGGTGCATCTACAGGTGGCTTTACCGATGTTTTGTTGCGCCGCAATGCAGGCCATGTTGTGGCGGTAGATGTTGGATATGGACAACTTGCATGGGGTCTTCGACAGGATGAACGTGTAACTGTGCTTGACCGAACAAACATTCGTCATCTAACAGGGGATATGGTTGGTGAAGCAATTGATCTTGTAGTCGCCGATTTGTCGTTCATTTCGCTCACATTGGTGCTACCTGCACTAGCAGCAGTCTCCAAAGCTGAGGCGGATTTTGTTCTCATGGTTAAACCACAGTTTGAGGTTGGACGTGAAAAGTTAGGCGCAGGCGGCGTTGTGCGTGATCCCGCTTTGCGCAAGGCCGCAGTGATTGAAGTTGCTGAATCTGCCTACGATGTTGGATTAGGCACCTTAGGAATATCGGCTAGCCCTCTTCCTGGACCCGCTGGCAACGTAGAGTATTTCTTGTGGTTGCGCAGAGGCGCAGCAGAAATTGATCATGAGATGTTAGATCAAGCTATAGCGATTGGACCCCAGTGATGCGCAACTTATTGATCGTATGTAATCCAGCTCGAGTTGACGCGGTTGTGGCTGCCGTTGAGCTGCAGCAAAATCTTGCATCAACATTTGGGATCTACACAATTTCAGATGTTGATATTCCCGGGATTACAAAGTGCTCTTTGTCCGATCTTCCACAACTTGAAGTAGCGGTTGTGCTTGGTGGCGACGGAACAATGCTTCGCGCCGCAGAGGTAGCGCAAGAGCGTGATATTCCATTGCTCGGCGTGAATTTGGGCCATGTTGGATTTTTGTCAGAGGTAGAACGTTCAAAGATTTCGGATGTAATCAACGCATTGGTTAATAAAACATATGTGATTGATCCTCGTATCACCTTGGGCTACACAGTAGAGCGTGCCGGAGATGTTGTTGCGTCGGGCTGGGCGCTCAATGAAGTCACTGTTGAACGCGAAAAAGCGACCATGGTCGAACTCTTTTTGGAAATAGATAATCGGCCAATCTCACGGTGGGGTTGTGATGGTTTGATTTGCTCGACTCCAACAGGTTCAACTGCTTATGCCTTTTCTGCAGGCGGACCAATCGTGTGGCCTGAAGTTGATGCTCTTGTAGTGCTACCCATCTCTGCACATGCGCTATTTTCGCGTCCACTAGTCATTTCACCTAAATCAAAAATTGCAGTTGTAATCGAATCCTCGGAAGCGTTTTTATCTGCCGATGCTTTGCGTAAATTTCCACTGCTGCACGGCGATCGTGTGGTTGTCACAAAGAATCCACCGATCATCAAACTTGCTCACCTGAAGAACACATTATTTAGCGATAGATTGGTGGCTAAATTTAAACTTCCCGTTGAAGGATGGCGTGGTGAGTGAACGTACTTTTCTTGAAGAGATAACGATTCGTTCGATCGGTGTCATCGATCAATCAACGCTGGAGATTTCTAAAGGATTAACCGTATTAACCGGTGAAACAGGAGCCGGTAAAACAATGATTTTAACCGCTTTAAACCTCATTTTAGGAGGCAAGGCGGACAGCGCTCTAGTACGCAAAGGTTCCGAACGGTTAGTAGCAAGTGGTCGGTTCTCAATTCCTAAATCAGTGGAGCACTTTTTTGACAATGTTGTTGTTGAAGATGGTGAACTGATTGTGACTCGTACGGTTGCAGCCGATGGAAAAAGTAAGGCAACTACAAATGGAGTAAGTGCTACTTCAAGCACCTTGTCGACTCTTGGGGAAAATTTAGTTGAGGTTCACGGACAGGCCGCAAATCAAAACATCACAAAGAGCTCAAGACAACGAGAGTTAGTTGACCGCTTCGGAAAGATCGAACTAGGGCAGTACCAAAGCGCGTTGCAGGATTATCACGAGTTAAAAGAGCGTATAGCTGCTTTGAAAAAGAGCATCGCACAGAAGGACAAGGAGCTTGCAGATTTGCGAGAGTTTGCACATGCCTTTAAGAGGCTCAATCCCACAGCCCATGAATATGGTGATATAGATCTTGAAATTGCTCGCTTATCGAGTGTCGAAGAGTTTCGCTTAGCAACATCACAGGCAACCGCTGCGGTTGAAGATGAAGATGCGGGATCCTTAACATCACTTGGCGTTGCACGTCGTGCACTTGAAAATGCACGTACCAAAGATCCTCAGCTGGAAGCCATCTACCAACAATTGAGTGAGAGCTTCTTTCTTTTAGATGATGCGCAAAGTGCCCTAAATTCCTATCAAAGTAAGTTAGAAGCAGACCCTGTGCGCTTAGATTTCCTGCATAATCGCAAGGCCGACATCAATTCTTTAATCAAGAAGTTCGGTGGCGCTGGATCGCACGAGCAAGAGCTGACCGAGTTAGCTGTGCGTTTTAAAAACTCTTCGGATGCTATAGCTGATCTGGAAGGTGGAGATCAAAGATTGCAAGAGCTTGAAAAGCAACTAACCTCTCATAAGAAAATCCTTCTTGCCGCTGCTAGAAACCTTTCTGACAATCGAGTTAAGGCTGCCGCGCAACTTTCACAGTTAGTAACCACAGAGATTCAGCAACTGTCGATGCCTCACGCTGCATTTGTCGCAAAGGTGGATACGGCCGATTACTCAGCGCCAAAGGAATCGGATTTCACCTCTCAAGGCTGCGATGAAATAGCGATGTTTATTCAAGGACATAAGGACGCGCCTTTAGTGGCACTTGCTAAAGGCGCATCTGGTGGAGAAATGTCGCGGGTGATGCTGGCATTGGAAGTTGTAATTGCAACAACACATCCGATTGGTACATATGTTTTCGACGAAGTTGATGCTGGTGTTGGCGGAAAGGCTGCAATTGAAGTTGGAAAACGTTTACATCAGTTAGCCCAACACGCCCAGGTAATTGTTGTCACTCATTTGCCGCAG
Organism: Candidatus Planktophila sp.; assembly: GCA_036822115.1. Taxonomy (GTDB): domain Bacteria; phylum Actinomycetota; class Actinomycetes; order Nanopelagicales; family Nanopelagicaceae; genus Planktophila. Next base: position 162 of record DAISII010000077.1, on the reverse strand, counting down.
GTTGCAGCATGGGCTGATAGCCATTTTGTTGCCACAAAAAATAATGATGGCACGGTAAGCCAAAGTGATGTCCGCATGGTGTCTGGGGAAGAGCGCATTGAGGAAATCGCCCGCATGTTGGCCGGTCTTGAGAACTCTTCGAGCGCCAGAGAGCACGCCACG
>DAISII010000076.1:0-5272 GCA_036822115.1 Candidatus Planktophila sp. | reverse complement strand
GAGCTGTTGTTGAACCGTAGAAACCTGCACCGACTACTGTGACTTTGCCACCCATGGCGACTCCATTCATGCGTAATTGCGAATAGGTAAACCCTATCGTCCGCGAGGAAGTGCAATCGCCAGCGCGAAAAGGGCCACTGCGATAACAACAGGTAAATAAAACTCAATGCGGCGAAAATTACGAGATTTAAGAGCAATGCCCAAGGTCCCGGCAGCGATAAATAGTGACCCACCTCGCACTATGCCTGAGGCCCCAAGAACCACCCCGATCAAGACTGCGGCGTAGCTAACTATTGAAAGCAGGCGATTATTTAGCTGCACGCATCAACCACATTTGTCAGCAACATTGCACGGGTCATTGGACCGACCCCGCCTGGCATTGGCGAAACGTAGGAAGCCTTTTCAAATACTCCAGGACAAACATCTCCTTCTAACCCTGCTGAAGTGCGCGAGATACCAACATCAATTACAACTGCGCCCTCTTTAATCATTTCTGCTTTTAAGAAATGTGACTGGCCAATAGCGGCAACGATAATGTCAGCATCTCTTGTGTGTTTTGTTAAATCCTTTGTACCAGTATGAGTCAAGGTAACCGTTGCATTTTCTTGCTTACGGGTCAGCAACAAGCCAAGTGGGCGACCAACAGTTAGCCCGCGTCCAATAACAGTTACTTCGGCACCTTTGGTTGAAATTTTGTAATGATCAAGTAACGCCACAATCGCGCGTGGTGTACATGGCAATGGTGCGTCGTATCCTGCAACTAAACGACCAAGGTTTAGCGGATGTAATCCATCGGCATCCTTACTTGGATCAATCGCTTCTAAAACTTTTTGTGTATTAATTCCCTTTGGCAACGGTAGTTGCACGATATATCCAGTGCACTCCTTCGCAGAATTCAGATCTGCAATAGCTGCCAAGACATCTTTCTCTGTTGCACTCTCAGGCAAATCAACTCGAATTGAATTAATACCAACTTCTTTGCAATCGCGGTGTTTTCCACCAACATATGACATTGAACCAGGATCGTTTCCTACTAAAACAGTTCCGAGTCCTGGTGTAATTCCCTGTGCTTTAAGCGCGACTACACGTGTTGCCAACTCAGTCTTAATAGCTGAGGCAAGTGCCTTGCCATCTAGGATTTGCGCGCTCATGAGCCAAGCCTATCTAGTCGACTATGCGTGAGAGAAATGTCGGGTTCCGGTGAAGAACATTGCAATACCTGCAGCCTGAGCTGCTGAAATAACCTCTTCATCACGCACACTTCCGCCGGGTTGAACCACCGCTGTAACCCCAGCATCAATCAGAATTTGAAGACCATCTGCAAATGGGAAAAATGCATCACTTGCTGCAACAGACCCTTTAACACGATCGCCTGCACGCGAAACTGCAAGACGTGCAGAGTCAACCCGATTTACCTGACCCATTCCTATTCCAACTGATGCGGTGCTCTTGGCCAGCAAGATTGCGTTGCTCTTTACCGAACGAACACTTCTCCACGCAAATTCAAGATCCTTCATTGTTTGTGCATCAACAGCTTGACCACTTACTTGTTTCCAATTAGCTGGTCTGTCACCATCGGCATCAATTAAATCTGTAGCTTGCAGAAGTACTCCCCCTGATACCGGGCGTAATTCAAGAGGATTAATCTCGGTTACCTCACACTTTAAAATTCTTATAGATGGCTTCTTCATTAATAGTTCAAGGGCGTCAGCATCATAATCTGGCGCAATCAATACCTCAGTAAAAATCTTTGACAGGGGTTCTGCCATAGCAAGATCTACTGTGCGATTAGCTGCGACAACGCCACCAAAGGCAGATACAGGATCGCATTCGTGTGCGTGCTGATATGCCACTGCAACTCCAAGTTCGCACACTGCAACTCCACATGGGTTGGCGTGTTTCATTATTGCAACCGCAGGATCGCGATGATCAAGCACTGCGCGCCACGCTGCCTCTGCATCGGTGTAATTATTAAAGGACATTTCCTTGCCGTGCAATTGCTTCGCACCGACAATACCCGCAGGGCCACCTGAATAAATCGCAGCAGCTTGATGTGGGTTCTCGCCATATCGTAAGGAGTTCTCGCGGTGCCAGATTCGGCCAAACCAATCAGGTAAATCATTAGCCTCAGATTGACCCAACCAGGTTGCGATTGCTAAATCGTATTCAGCGGTCGTGCGGAAAACTTCTAACGCTAAGGTGCGTCGTTCGGCCTCGGTAAATCCCCCAGCTTTGATCGCTTCAAGCAACTGGTCGTATTGTGAAGTCTGGCAAATAACAGCAACAGAGCCATGGTTTTTGGCAGCACCGCGAAGCATCGACGGACCACCAATATCGATTTGCTCAATACTCTCTTCAAAACTAGCACCTGCTGCAATGGTCTGAGCAAATGGATACAAATTAATAATTACTAAATCAAAAGGTGCAATATCTAATTCTGCTATCGCCGCTAAATGCTCTGGATTATTTTGGTCAGCCAATATTCCACCATGGACACGAGGGTGAAGGGTCTTTACTCGCCCGCCCATAATTTCAGGAAAGCCCGTGTAGCTACTAACTTCAGTAACTGCGATGCCAGCATCAGCTAAATTTTTAGCAGTGGATCCAGTCGATAGGATTTCTATACCTGCAGAAGATAGCGCTTTGCCGATTTCAATCAGGCGATCTTTGTCATAGACACTTACAAGTGCACGGCGAATTTGTTTTCTCATCGTGAAATGGTCTCCAGTGTTGGCGTAATCAAAGCAATGGTCGCAACAATGAGACCGCGTTCTACTTTCTTAATTCTCTCATGAAGTGTTGCTTCATCATCTCCGGGCAACACCGGAACCTCCATTTGAGTAATGATTGGTCCGGTATCTAGGCCTGCATCGACCCAATGAACTGTCGTACCAGTGATGCTCACACCAGCAGCTAGTGCATCGCGGACCGCATGTGCACCTGGGAAAGCTGGAAGTAAAGCTGGGTGACTGTTGATTGTTGGAAAGTAATTTACAAATTGTGGGGAAAGAATTTTCATGAATCCAGCGCTAACAACTAAATCTGGCTGGTATTGATCTACTTGATCAAACAACTGCCGATCCCATGCTGCGCGATCACCCTTTAGCTGTATGACTGAAGTATTTACATTTGCTTGCTTAGCCCTATCCAAAACTGGTGCACCTTCTGTATCTGAAACCACTGCAACTACTTGAATATCAAGGTCGGTGGCATCCAGGATTGCTTGTGTCAGTGAACCTGCACCGGAGGCAAGGATTACAACGCGTTTTCTCATGTCCGCTTAAACAATCGAGGCAGATATAGGGCTAAAGCAGCACCTGCCAATAACTCTGCAGCTATTGCTAGCGTGAATTTCCAGGTTGAAACTCCAACAGCAGACATCGCATCTGTAATCAAGGCACCACTAGCGGAATATCCGACAAAAGCTGCGATAGCAATTGCGACGATCAAGCTTTGGTTCAAAACCTTAAGGTTAAGTGCAACCGTCCAACTAGCAAGTAGAGCTCCCGCAAAAATTATGAAGGCGATTCCGATTAGCGCGATCGTCGATTTTCCTTCAGGTAATGCGCCTAACAAAGGCATCGCAGGAATTTTGTTTAAGCGATGTGAAAATGGTGACACTAAAGTGCCTGAGCCAACTGCAAACCCCACCCCCGAAAAATAGGCCAGGGTGGCAACAATTGCATTCGGTATATACAAAATATTGAGCAGCAATAAGAGTAGTCCACCAAAAATACCTGGTTGCAAGACGATCGTTAAATCCTTAACCATTGAAATATTAAATAGTATTGATAGGCCGAAGATTATTGAGGAAACACCTAGCAACAAAGCGATGATACGTGAACCAAATAAAAATCCTTGACCCAAGGCAACTTTGCGTCCAACAGTTGATCCAACCAAAAGCGTGAATGGCAATACATACAAAATCGCAAAATACCAGACTGGTTTGATTGAATCAGTCTTTGAAAAAAGTGAGGCAAAGAGTGCGAAGAGGGTGTACGCGACAGCAAAGACAGCTCGAGCAGAACCAACTAGGGATGAATCATTATCCAAACGTTCGATTGTGCGAGATATGCCATTTCGGATTGCAAGCACCGGAAAAATAAGTGCTCCAAGCGGAAGGTAGGAAAGATAACCAGCTAAGCCAGATGGCGGTAAGGCTAATGAAAAAGGAATCTGGTGAGCACCGATCCAGATCCACAGCGCCGCACGCAACGGATCTCCAGTATTTCCTGTTGCGCTACCCGCTGTTGCCCAGGCAAGAAGTGCGATAAAAGATGTCGGAAGTAAAAGCCACGCAACGCTGCGCAGGACCTGGGGCAATGCAGCTCCAAGTACCCGCGTCATCATTGTTATCGACCCAGAATTGCGCGTAACAAACGCGCGGTTTCACTAGGTGTTTGACCAACTTTTACACCAGCTGCTTCGAAGGCATCTTTCTTTCCTTGCGCAGTTCCTGACGAACCAGACACGATCGCACCTGCGTGACCCATTGTCTTGCCTTCTGGTGCGGTGAATCCTGCAACGTAACCAACAACTGGCTTTGTTACATATTCAGCGATAAATGCTGCGGCACGTTCTTCGGCATCTCCGCCAATTTCACCAATCATTACGATCGCTGTTGTATCTGGATCATCCTGAAATGCGCGCAGGCAATCAATGTGAGTTGTTCCAATTACTGGATCTCCACCAATTCCTACTGCAGTACTAAATCCGATATCGCGAAGTTCGTACATCATTTGATATGTAAGAGTTCCGGACTTTGAGACTAAACCAATTGGTCCTGCTCCAGTTATATCTGCTGGAATGATTCCAACATTTGATTTTCCTGGGCTAATCAATCCTGGGCAATTAGGGCCAATGATTTGTGTTGTGCCCTTGGTCTGCGAATATGCATAGAAGCTTGCAGAGTCATGTACCGGAATACCTTCGGTAATGACAACAACTAATGGCATCGTTGCATCAATTGCATCTATTACGGCAGCTTTTGCAAACTTAGGTGGTACAAAAACAACTGAAACATTTGCTCCTGTTGCAGACATTGCTTCGGCAACAGTGTTGAACACGGGAAGTTGGTGGCCGTCGATATCAACAACCTGTCCGCCCTTGCCAGGTGTAACTCCGCCAACAATCTTTGTACCTGAAGCCAACATACGGCGGGTGTGCTTGGTTCCTTCAGAACCAGTCATTCCCTGCACAATTACCTTACTTGCATCGTTAATAAAGATAGACATTACTTCGCCGCCAATTCTGCAGCGCGATTTGCTGCTCC
>DAISII010000075.1:0-5472 GCA_036822115.1 Candidatus Planktophila sp. | reverse complement strand
AAGATTGCACGCATGAAGTCAATGGCAGAAGGAATGAAGGACGATCACTAATCTCTGATTAGTAGGTTCTTTTATTTAAGAATCCAAAAAACAGGGGTGTCGCGAAAGCGGCGCCCCTGTTTTGCTTTCTAGACTGAGCAATAGGTACAACACAGTTCGATCCACTAAAAATTGGAAACATAGGAGATTGGAAAAACTGACTATGGATAAGTATTGGATTAACAACTACCGAATGGGTGGCTATCTTTTATTTGCTTGCGGTCTGATCAATCTTCGATACCAATGGGGCGAAAGTGATGTTGCAGTTCGCAGTGCCATCATTGTCATTCCGGGTGCGTTAATTATTGGTGCAACCTATATGCCGGCAGCTTTGAAGATATTGGCACGACGTGAAGTGAAATTCCTGCTGTCAGCAGTTGGCTTGGCGCTGGCAATATTTGCAGTAACTAATTAACTGCTCATTAATTCCTTAGGGATTTAGGAACTACTTCCTAAAGGCTAAATCAGCCTTCTTCATTTCGCTCACTAACACACGTACGGCATTTGGTCCCATGCCGTGTAACTCTTTTACCGCAGCAAGTGAGACTTTTCGCAGGTCGGCTAATTCAAATAAACCATCATCAACTAATGCACGTCTGGCGGGTGCGGCTAAACCTATCTCACGCCAAGCACCATCAACGGCTTCGTAGTGATCAATTTCAGCAGTTCCATTAGTAATTACGATTTGAGATTGCTGTCTCTTTTCTTCCCGGCGTGCAGCAGCGGCGCGCTTTATTTCAGCGGCTTCCATTTTGATTTTGGCTGCAGATTTCTTTGCCATTTGCTAACTATAACTTTCCATACAGTGTGCGGGAGGCGGGACTTGAACCCGCACGTCCGAAGACACAGGTTCCTAAGACCTGCGTGTCTGCCATTTCACCACTCCCGCATGGCACCAAGCTTTCGCTTAGAACCAAGAGGCAAGATTAGAGGTAAGAGGCAGTTTCACCAAAACCTGCACGATAGCCTTGCTCAGTGCCCACGCAGATTGAGATTCTAGAACTGGCGCTGAAGGCTGCAATCGCCAGAGCAATCGCTGCCGGGGCTCTAAGTGGCAATGCGCCAGATGTCATTAAATTGGATCGCCCAAAAGACCGAGACCATGGCGACTATGCATCCTCTATTGCATTGCAGTTGGCAAAGCCTGCGGGCATGAATCCTCGCGAAGTTGCTCAAATAATTGCTGATCAACTAAGCGGTGTGGCAGATATTTCAAAGGTTGAAATTGCTGGACCAGGATTCATTAACATCACTTTAAATCGCGCTAGCCAAGCAGCACTTGTTCAATCAATTCTTACAGCTAAAGAAAATTACGGAAAAGGTACAGCGCTCACAGACGTAAAGATCAATCTGGAATTTATTAGCGCTAACCCAACTGGACCATTGCACTTAGGTCATACACGTTGGGCCGCTGTTGGCGATGCACTTGGTCGCGTACTTACCGCAGCTGGTGCACAGGTAACACGTGAATTTTATATCAATGATCGCGGCAATCAGATGGATTTATTTGGTCAATCAGTTGAAGCGGTTGCACTTGGCAATGCTGTTCCAGAAAATGGATACCAAGGGGAGTACATAAAGGATTTAGCGCAAGAAGTTGTTGCACACAATTCTGGAATTATAGATTTACAAGGGGATGACCGATTCATTGCAATCCGCGAAGCTGCTTACATCTTGCAGCTAAAGGATCAGCAGCGAGTTTTAAACACATTTAATACACATTTTGATGTTTGGTTTTCTGAACGATCATTACATGAACAAGGCGCGGTTGAACACGGAATGGAAAAGTTGCGCGCACAGGGACATGTCTTTGATGTAGATGGCGCTGTTTGGCTGCGCACCACTGACTTTGGTGATGATAAAGATCGGGTAATGACAAAAAGTGATGGATCACTAACTTACTTTGCATCAGATACCGCGTATTACATTAATAAGCGTGAACGTGGCTTTGATATTTGTATCTATATGTTGGGGGCAGATCACCACGGATATATCGGTCGGTTAAAGGCAACTGCAGCATGTGCCGGAGATGATCCTGAGTACAACATTCATGTACTAATCGGGCAGCTGGTAAAGATTATGGAAGGTGGCGAAGAGGTCAAACTTTCTAAGCGTGCCGGAACAATTATTACCCTCGAAGAGCTTGTTGAAAAAGTTGGCGTAGATGCAGCCAGATATACATTGATTCGCTATCCAGTAGATACGCCGATGGTTATGGATATCGATGTCTTGAAGCGAAATACAAATGAGAATCCTGTCTATTACGTGCAATATGCGCACGCTCGAATTGCTGCGGTACTTCGAAACGCTCAAGAACTTGGTGCCTCATTAGCTTTGGCCGACTTTGATCCAGCCCAGTTGGTACATGATCGTGAAAATGAATTGCTAGGCGTGTTGGCAGAGTTCCCACGAGTCGTAGCAAGTGCGGCTGAATTTCACGAGCCACACCGAATCGCACGATATCTCGAAGAACTTGCTGGCACCTATCACGGCTTCTACAACGATTGCCGAGTTCTTCCTATGGGAGAAGAAAAATTGTCTGCGCTGCATACCGCTCGTTTATTACTATGTACCGCAACAAAGCAAGTTGTTCACAATGGTCTAGATCTTCTAGGCGTTGGTGCACCGGAGAGGATGTAACACATGTGGTCTTCAGCTGTTACAACCGGCGCCGAACTTTCTATTTCCGGACTATCTGCAAAGACACTTGCTAAAGATTTTGGAACTCCAACATTTTTTATTGATGAAGCAGATTTTCGCGAACGCGCACTTGCTTGGGATAAAGCACTCAAGGATGCATTCGGTGTAAATGCCGGGACTGTTTATTACGCATCAAAAGCATTTATCTGCACTGAAATTGCCCGCTGGATCAAAGAGATTGGTATTGGAATCGATGTGAGTACGGGGGGAGAAATGGCAGTTGCCCTTGCTGGTGCTATTGATCCTTCTAAGATTGAAGTTCACGGAAACAATAAATCTTTGGGCGAAATTGAAAAGGCTGTGTCAATTGGGGTGGAATCCATTGTCATTGATTCGCTGTATGAGATTGACCGTGTTGCAGCAGCGGCTTCAAAGAGTGGAAAAGTTCAGCGAGTATTGCTTCGCATAACACCTGGTATCCAAGCCCATACCCACGAATCTATTGCAACAGCCCATGAAGATGTGAAGTTTGGTTTTTCGATTGCAAGTGGCGCTGCATGGGCGGCAATTGCCGCGGTTCGAAGCCATCCCAGCCTAGAACTTCGTGGGATTCATGCCCACATTGGTTCACAGATCTTTGGCTACAAATCCTTTGAAATTTTGTCAGAGCGCTTAATCACTTTGCTTGCGCAGTATCGTGATGAATTCACAAGCGAACTACCCGAGTTAGATCTTGGTGGAGGTTATGGAATCGCGTATCTGCCAGGGGATGAAACGGTAAATCCCGCTGAAGCCATGAACGCACTTGCTGCAGGGGTTACCAAGAATTGCGCAACACACAATCTTCAGATTCCTCGAATTTCAATTGAACCAGGTCGCGCCATAGTCGGACCGACAATGTTTACCTTGTATGAAGTTGGTACTGTGAAAGATGTGACATTAGAAAATGGTTCACATCGCCGTTATATTTCGATCGATGGCGGAATGAGCGACAATATTCGTCCATCCTTATACGGAGCTGAATACACAACGATTCTGGCAAACCGCACCAGTACTGCGCCACATGTGTCCAGCCGTTTAGTCGGAAAGCATTGCGAAACCGGGGACATTGTTATTCGTGAGATTGATTTACCAGATGACATCGTGCCAGGGGATTTGCTTGCAGTGCCTGCAACGGGTGCATATGGACGCAGCATGGCCAGCAATTACAACCATGTGCCGCGACCTCCAGTTGTTGCAGTAAAAGATGGAAAAGCTCGGGTAATTGTGCGCCGTGAGACTGAAGCTGATCTGCTCGGGCTCGATATTTAACGCCGATCTACTCATCTATGAAAGAATGGCGTCATGAATTCGGGCGTCAAAACAATCACAATTGGAATGCTCGGCTGCGGCGTTGTCGGCAGCCAGGTAGCCCGCCTGCTTCAAGATGATGAACAAGAACTCTCAGAGCGCTCAGGTGCACTGCTTAAGTTAAGTAAAGTTGGTGTTCGCACAGTAGGTTCACGTGAAGGCGTCGAAGCTTCCTTGGTTACAACTGATCTGCAATCAATTGTTACAGACCCCGGCATAAATATTATTATCGAAGTAATGGGTGGAATTGAACCCGCAAGGTCTTTGATTCTGGAAGCGATTAAAAATGGTAAATCTGTAATCACTGCAAATAAAGCATTACTCGCAACACATGGCCACGAACTTTTTAATGCAGCGGATGCGGCCAAAGTTGATTTGTATTACGAAGCAGCAGTTGCCGGGGCGATCCCAATTATTCGTTCAATGCGCGAATCATTAGCTGGCGATCAAATCACTCGCGTGATGGGAATTGTTAATGGCACAACTAACTACATCCTCACAAAGATGCATGAAGAAGGCCGTGCCTTTGATGAAGCCTTAAAGGAAGCACAGAAGCTTGGATACGCAGAGGCAGATCCAACCGCTGATATTGAAGGACATGATGCAGCTGCCAAAGCAGCTCTTCTTGCAAGCCTTGCTTTTCACAGCACAGTTGTAATTGATGAGGTGTATTGCGAAGGAATCACACACATTTCATCAGAGGATGTGCTTGCAGCTAAGTCGATGAACAGTGTTATTAAATTATTGGCAATAGCCGAGCTAACAGTCAAAGATGAAATTTCAGTTCGAGTCCACCCGGTGATTCTGCCGTTAGCTCATCCATTGGCATCTGTTCGTAACGCATTTAATGCAGTGTATGTTGAATCTGAAGCAGCTGGCCAGCTGATGTTTTACGGCCGCGGAGCAGGTGGCGCACCAACTGCATCAGCAATTCTCGGAGACTTAGTAGCCGTTGCTCGCCATGCTGCATATTCAACTGTTGGTTATGGTGAATCAGATTATGCAGACCTTGATATTGCCCCAATTGGTGCGGTGAAATCTCAATTCTTCGTTCGGCTACATGTAGCTGATAAATCAGGTGTTTTGGCATCAATTGCACAAACATTTGCGAGTGAAAACGTTTCAATTCAAACTGTACGCCAGTCAGGTCTTGGCGAAGATGCTGAATTAATTGTCGTTACTCACGCCGCAACAGAGGATGCATTAGATGCTTGCGTTGAAAAATTGAAGACAATGGATATTGTCAGCAAAGTCGAGAGCGTTATTCGCGTCGAGGGAGCATCTGTCTGATGGGTCTATTCACTAAGAAAAATAGCGGCGCGCACCAGTGGCGCGGAGTTATTGAGGAGTACCGCCATCGGCTTCCAGTAAGTGCGAAAACTCCTATTGTTTCCTTGCGCGAAGGTGGCACTCCACTTATTTATGCATGCAACTTGTCAGAAC
>DAISII010000074.1:0-5543 GCA_036822115.1 Candidatus Planktophila sp. | reverse complement strand
CTCGGCAACTACGAATACGGCTGGTCAGATAAGAGCTCCGCTGGCGATAACGCTAAGCGCGGTATCAATGAGGATGTTGTTCGCGACATCTCATCAAAGAAATCTGAACCACAGTGGATGCTAGATCTGCGTCTAAAAGGTTTGGACCTTTTTGGTAAGAAGCCAATGCCTAATTGGGGATCTGATCTTTCAGGAATTTTCTTTGACACCATTAAATACTTTGTTCGCTCAACTGAAAAGCAAGCAACCACATGGGATGACTTGCCAGATGAAATTAAGAACACCTACGACCGTCTTGGTATTCCAGAGGCTGAAAAGCAACGCCTAGTGTCAGGTGTTGCCGCCCAGTATGAATCAGAGGTTGTGTATCACTCAATCCGCGAGGACCTAGAGGCTCAAGGCGTAATTTTCTTGGATACAGATAGCGCGCTCAAGCAGCACCCAGAGCTATTTAAAGAGTACTTCGCAACAGTTATCCCAGTGGGAGACAACAAGTTTGCGGCTCTCAATACTGCGGCATGGTCTGGTGGTTCATTTATCTATGTTCCAAAGGGTGTACATGTTGATATTCCATTGCAGGCCTACTTCCGTATCAATACTGAAAACATGGGTCAGTTCGAGCGCACATTAATTATCGCTGATGAAGATTCATACATTCACTACGTAGAGGGTTGCACAGCACCGATCTACAAGTCTGATTCTTTGCACTCAGCTGTTGTCGAGATCATTGTGAAAAAGGGTGCACGCGTTCGTTACACAACAATTCAAAACTGGTCTAACAACGTTTACAACCTTGTCACAAAGCGCGCAACATGTGCTGAAGGTGCAACTATGGAGTGGGTCGATGGAAATATCGGTTCAAAGGTAACCATGAAGTACCCAGCAATTTTCTTAATGGGTCCACACGCAAAGGGCGAGACTTTGTCACTTGCTTTTGCTGGCGAAGGACAACATCAGGATTCAGGCGCGAAGATGGTTCACGCTGCTCCATACACTTCATCTTCTGTCATTTCTAAATCTGTGGCACGTAACGGTGGTCGTACTTCATACCGTGGACTTGTCCAAGTTCAAGAAGGTGCTCATCACTCTGCAAGCACAGTTAAGTGTGATGCGTTATTGGTTGACACGATTTCTCGCTCTGATACATATCCATACGTTGATATCCGCGAAGATGATGTTTCTATGGGTCATGAAGCAACTGTGTCAAAGATCAGTGATGATCAGTTGTTCTATTTGATGTCACGCGGACTCAACGAAGATGAAGCTATGGCAATGATTGTTCGTGGATTTATCGAACCAATTGCGCGCGAACTTCCAATGGAGTACGCACTCGAGCTAAATCGTCTTATTGAACTTCAGATGGAAGGTGCTGTCGGTTAATGTCAGTTTTAACAACTAATTACCTAACGCCCACAGGGCGCGAGGAAGCGTGGCGATTCACGCCACTCAAACGTCTTCGCGGTTTGCATGATGGCACCTCTGTGCAGTCTGATCGATCAACGTTGATCGCTAAGGACGCTCTTCCTGCTGGCGTGACTTTCATCCGTGAGAATCTAGAACCTCTTGCTACAAGTGATGATGTCATCATTGAACGTATTCGTTCTTTTTCTCCATCTGTAGCCCACCTTGCTATCGCTGCAAATACTGAAGTAGCAGAGCCAATCTTTTTGGGCCGTGCAGTAGGCGCTCTGGACACCGCTGAATTTTCACGTGTTCGAATCTCACTTGGAACCCACGCGGTTGCAACTGTGATTGTTGAAAACACCACAGACACCATCTTGGCTGAGGATTTAGAGATTGCATTGGCTCCTGGTTCAAACCTAAAGTTTGTTACTTTGCAAGAGTTCGAATCAAAATCTGTTTATGCCGCGCGCCACCATGCCGTGGTCGATAAAGATGCAACCTTTAAATCAGTAACAGTTACCGTAGGCGGGGATGTAGTTCGAATCCTTCCAACGGTTGAATTCACCGCACCTGGTGGATCAGTTGATCTACTCGGCGTTTATTTTGCAACTGCTGGTCAATTCTTCGAGCACCGCATGCATGTCGATCACGCCGTTCCACACGCGAAATCAAATGTGAATTTCAAAGGAGCTCTTGCTGGTCAAGGTGCACACACTGTCTGGATTGGCGATGTACTTATTCGTGCAGCAGCAGAAGGAACAGATACTTACGAACTAAACCGCAATCTACTTCTAAGTGATGGAGCACGCGCAGATTCAGTTCCTAACCTTGAAATTGAAACTGGCGAAATCATCGGTGCAGGACATGCGAGTACAACAGGTCGTTTTGATGACGAGCAGTTGTTTTACTTGATGTCTCGTGGAATCGCAATGTCAAATGCTCGACGTTTGGTCGTCCGCGGCTTTTTCAATGAGATCGTTTTAGAGATCGGAAATGAAACTGTTCAGAACCGAATTATGGACCGCATTGATAACGAACTAGAAAAGGCGGCCAACAATGGCTGATTTGGTTCTGGATCAAATAACAGAGGGCAAGCCTGTTCTTATTGAAAAGAACGGCAAGTCAATCTGTGTCGCGCGTGTGGGCGATGAGGTTTTTGCAGTTGATGACACCTGCACTCACTCAGATGCTTCTTTGTCAGAAGGCGATGTGACTGGATTCAAGATTGAATGCTGGCTACATGGCGCAGAGTTTGATCTACGCACAGGAGAAGCACTAACCCTTCCTGCCAACATTGCATTAAAGACATATGCGGTAACAATCGACGGAAACGCCGTCACGGTAGAGATTTAGTAACGAGAGAAGAGAGAAAAAATGAGCACACTAGAAATCCGCGGCCTGCAGGTATCGGTTGATACAGATAACGGAACAGTCGAAATCCTTAAGGGCGTCGATCTAACAATTAAGTCCGGTGAGACTCACGCCATCATGGGCCCAAATGGTTCAGGTAAATCAACTCTTGCTTACTCAATTGCAGGACACCCTAAGTACACAATCGTGGGTGGATCTGTAACCCTTGATGGCGCAGATGTTCTTGACATGACAGTTGACGAGCGTGCAAAGGCTGGCTTGTTCCTAGCGATGCAGTATCCAGTGGAAGTTCCTGGAGTATCAGTTTCCAACTTCTTGCGTACTGCAGCAACCGCCCTTCGTGGCGAAGCACCGAAGCTTCGCACATGGGTTGGCGAAGTAAAGGGTGCAATGGAAGCACTTAACATGGATCCATCCTTTGCGGCTCGTAACGTTAATGAAGGCTTTTCTGGTGGCGAAAAGAAGCGTCACGAGATCATGCAGCTAGAACTCCTAAAGCCAAAGATGGCCATTCTTGATGAAACAGATTCAGGTTTAGATGTTGATGCACTTCGTATTGTTTCTGAAGGAGTTAATCGTGCAAAGGCAGCCAACAATCTGGGTGTTATTTTAATTACGCACTACACACGCATCTTGCAATATATCAAGCCAGATTTCGTACATGTGTTTGCTAATGGCCGCATTGTTGAACAAGGTGGACCAGAGCTAGCTGACAAGCTAGAAGCTAATGGTTACGCAGATTATGTGAGCAAGTAAGAGAGTTATGGCATTTAACGTTGCGAATGTACGTCAAGATTTCCCGATCTTTGAACGTACTATTCGCGACGGTAAAAAGCTTATTTATTTAGATAGCGGAGCAACAAGCCAGAAACCACTTTCAGTTATTGAATCCGAAAGTGATTTCTATAAGTTTCAGAATGCAGCCGTGCACCGTGGAGCCCATCAGTTAGCTGAAGAGGCTACAGATGCCTACGAAGGTGCACGGCAAAAGGTTGGTACATTCATTGGCGCACGTGAAGAACAGATTGTCTTTACAAAGGGAGCAACCGAATCTCTTAACCTCATTGCCTATGCAATGGGAAATGCTGCGCCGGGAACTCGTTTTGCACTGACATCAAAGGACAAGATCGTTGTAACTGAGATGGAGCATCACGCAAATCTGATCCCTTGGCAGCAATTAGCCGCACGCACCGGTGCTCAGCTATCGTGGTTTGAGGTCACACCAGATGGCCGTTTAGATCTTTCCAATATCAACTCTGTGATTACAGAGAACACAAAAGTTGTTGCTCTTACTCATCAATCAAATGTATTGGGAACAATAATTCCGTTGAAAGCAATAGTTGCGCGCGCGCATGAAGTTGGTGCTGTTGTTGTACTAGATGCATGTCAATCTGCTCCGCATATGCCAATTGATGTTAAAGAACTTGCTGTTGATTTTCTTGTTTTCTCCGGTCACAAGGCTTTAGGTCCAACAGGTGTTGGCGTGTTGTGGAGTTCTGAACTTGATGATCTGCCTCCATTTCTTTATGGCGGATCAATGATCGAAACAGTGACAATGACTTCTGCTACTTGGGCACCGGCACCTCGCAAATTTGAAGCGGGAGTGCCTAACATGGCGCAGGCTGTGGGCCTTGGTGCTGCCATCGATTACTTAACAGCTCTTGGAATGAGCAATGTTCAGGACCATGAAGTGGCACTAACGAAGTATTTAATTGAAAAGTTGTTGCAGGTTCCAGATCTTAAAATTGTGGGACCAACAAGTATTGATTCTCGTGGCGCAGCTGTTTCTTTTACTGTGGGGGAGATTCATCCACATGATCTGGGCCAGTACGTTGATAGTCAAGGTGTGGCAGTACGCACAGGACATCACTGCGCTTGGCCATTAACTAGAAAACTTGGCGTACCGGCAACGACGCGTGCTTCTCTGTATTTATATAACGATGAGTCAGATTGCGATGCACTATTTGATGCAATCCTTGACGCACAGAAATATTTCGCATAATGGAATTAGATAGCCTTTATCAGGAAGTAATTCTTGATCACTATAAGCACCCGTTGAATAAGGGCCTCTCTGCCACATACGGCGCCCAGGTTCATCACGTTAATCCAAGTTGTGGCGATGAAATTACACTTAATGTCACTGCAGAAAACGGCGTAATCTCAAGTGTTACCTGGGATGGTGTTGGCTGCTCGATTTCCCAGGCAAGCGTTTCAATTGCCAGTGATTTATTAGTTAACAAGAGCTTTGCAGAAGCAGATGCGATTCTTAATGAATTTACAGAGCTTATGCACAGCAAGGGAACTAAGGAGGGTGATCCTGATGTTCTTGAGGATGCGGTATCACTTGCAGGCGTATCTAAGTTCCCTGCTCGGATTAAGTGTGCACTTTTGGGGTGGATGGCGTTTAAGGATGCAGCCGTTAGAATTAAGACGACAACAGGGGGAGAGTAGCGATGGCAACAAGTGTTGACGATGTAACTGAGGCAATGAAGGATGTGGTTGATCCTGAACTCGGTATCAATGTTGTAGACCTTGGACTTATCTACGATGTAATGGTTGATGAAGCCAACATCGCAATCCTCAACATGACTCTTACATCTGCAGCATGTCCTTTGCAAGATGTAATCGAGGATCAAACTCGCGCGGCCCTTGCTGGCATGACAACTGATGTGAAGATCAATTGGGTGTGGATGCCGCCTTGGGGTCCAGACAAAATTTCTGATGACGGAAGAGAACAGCTGCGCGCTCTCGGCTTTACCGTTTAATTA
>DAISII010000073.1:0-5610 GCA_036822115.1 Candidatus Planktophila sp. | reverse complement strand
TGCCAGCCATAAAGCTCTTCCCAAACATAACCAGTTGTCATTACTACTCCTTAAAGATATTGCGAGCCTAACGCCACGACTTTTCGTCTTCAGTCCATGCCCCGCCTGGAAGTTCACCAGGCTTGGAAAATGCATCAAGAATATTCTTGGTGATTCGGGCGACATCATTTTGGTATCCAAAGCTCGGTAATGCACTAGTCCAAGCAATTGAGCCAGTTGAAAATACGGCGCCGTTGTTTCCTGCAGTGAAGTAAGTCATATCTGCTCTTACTGCAGGGTTTTGAGTACCAAGCAATCCCGGATGATGGAACATGATGTCTTCATGTACTCCCGGATAGTTATCAGACCAGTTAGTTGAGGAGCCCAGCAACTTAGTGTGCGGCGGAGTTCCCAATAACAAGTCATAGCGTTCAGTCTCTAGGCCAGCTGCGCCACCAAGAGCTAGACCGTGATCACCGAATTTTTCACCTTCAACTCCATCGAAAATCCAAGATACTGATTTGTGATAGCTATCTGGCATTCGGTAGTAAGGATGGCAGGCATCAAATCCTTGAGTTGTAAAGCCAACACCAGTTAACTTCTGTGGCGCTCGACCACGATTGCGCCAGATGCCACCGCGTTCAGCCGAAGTTGCGTGGTAGTACTCACCAGGTTCAGCTTGCCAGGCGCGCATTCCAGCTTCACCTTTTCGCACTTCCATGATTTCTGGTTCGCCATCACGGTAAGAGATGACCCAGTAGAAGCCATTGCCGCCCATGTACATAAGGCGTCCGCCGGTAGAAATGTATTCTTCGAGCACGTTTAATCCGTATTCACTCCAATACTCCGGATGTGATCCAGTGATGATTACGGAATAGTTCTTTAGCCAATCAAGACCTTCGCGCATAAGGTCGTGGTCGGTGGCGATTTCAAAGTCATAACCTTCATGCTCCATCCAGGCAGTAGCCGACAAATCTCGAGGAAATTGCCAAGTTGTGCCAATCGCTGACGAGCGCCATTTTGGACGCATGTTCAGAATTGGTCGTAGCCATGATGTGTAACACACGCCTTCACCATCGGCGTAGTGATCATATGTTGAACGCCCGTACTTGGGATCCTGGAAATAGTCGGCTTCAGTTTTAGTCAGCACTGCCGGATGAGATCCAATTGCCTGAGCAACTGGAACGTGGTGCACAATCATTTCGTTCGCATATGCAAGATAAGAGCTCGTTGGATACAAGTACAAAATTCTTGCTTTTGGCTTTGCGGCTCGAACAAAGAATGGAATGTGGTCTTCAACGTCACCAATTCGAATCCGAGCGGCATAAGCGGCACTCTTTAGACCTGTTGGCACAGTCCAACTAAATGTCTCGTCCCATTCGCAATCAATTACTGAATCATCATGGAATGCAATGCCACCATATTCTTTAGGTGCTACGCGCCAGTCATCATGTTTGCCAGACCAGTTGTATCCGGTCATAGCTCGAATTGGACGCTGGACGCCG
Source organism: Candidatus Planktophila sp. (assembly GCA_036822115.1). Lineage (GTDB taxonomy): Bacteria > Actinomycetota > Actinomycetes > Nanopelagicales > Nanopelagicaceae > Planktophila. The sequence goes on along the minus strand of DAISII010000073.1, from coordinate 4,126 downwards.
TCTCCATGTAGCTGGTTTGAAGACACGTCAATGACAGTGTCACCGATTCCGTTTTCGCCATAGCCTTCTGTTGTGTCCCAGGCTGCGATTAAACCCTCTGAGATGGGATCAGCACAGCATTGCGATTTAATCTCAGCAAGACTCAGGGCGCGATTCCAAACATTGGATCGGTCAATCTTTCCATTGAACAAAAGGTCCTTATATGGTCCTCGCACAGTAGCTGAATTTGAGGCTGCCGCCCACATGAAATCAGTCGTCGCGCTCTTGATCTTTAGACGAAGATTCTGTTCAACTGAACAAGTGTGATCAAACGGAGCTACCAAACCCAAGCGGCCGTTGTAAGGATTAACAATCGCCTCTTGATGCAAGATTGTTTTTCCAGACTTAGCATCAAATGAAACGGCTACAAAGTACCAAGTGTGATGTGCTAACGGAACTTGTGAAACAATTTCGTCAGTATCGCTGCCATTGGCAATCCAAAAAGCTAGTCTTCCTTCTGGATCAAGACCCAGTGCGTACCCCGCGGTTTCATGCAGTGAGAACTTACCTAAAAGAACTTGGCGTCCTTTTTCAGGTGTGGTGGCAAATACATATGAAGACATCGAGAAGGAATCAGTTAAGTCCAGTTTTCCTGACGGATCCTTAACGCGAACGGCGTTTCCAAGATCAACAAACTGCTTTTTTACTGGCTTTTTCCCGGAAAAGTCTGACTGAACAACTTCTTCTTGAAAGCCTGGACCTTTAGGGTCCTCATCGCCATGAATCAATCGAACTATATCTACTTGTGCCTCAGTTGCATTGTCAGCTGTGACATAGAAGGAAATGGTTTCGCCCTCAACCACACTTGGTTTATCTGTGTAGCCAGTTACTGATACTTGTGCCATTTAATTTCTCCTTCTAGTGCTGTGACTTTAGGTCGTTGATGCGACGAAGAAATACCGCATGGTATGCCTCGTCAAGATTTGAGTAGGTTTTGTCATCGACTAATCGTGGCGGTACACCGGGGATGCCGCTTAAAGCTACAACGCGGTAAGCCTGGAATGCCGATTCACAGTAAACGACATATTTGTTACTAATTGGTTGCTTTCTAAAGTAGTTAAGGATTCGCTCTAAGTGATCAGAATGCTGGCCCAGTGGACTTAAGCGATGCTCTTCAATGATCTCTGGGGTAATCCACTCACGTAACTTGTCACGGATTGCCCGCTCGAACTCTCGTTCAGCAATAACGCCCTTGTCAGAAATTTCCGGTCCCTGCTCTGGCAAGAAAGCACCGTATCGAGTTGTCCGCGTCGCGCGCGACAGTGCCTTTCGTCTTTCTCTAATTTCAATTAACTGTTGACGAAGGCCAAACAGACCGTTTCTGGTGTAAAGCACAGATGCCAACATTAGGAATCCAACAAGCACAATGCGCCATGGACCCCATGAAGTGAACCATTGATTTAGGAAGACCACAATAACTGTGCCAACTACTGCGCCTTCAGCCTTACCTAGTCCACCGATCACGATCATCGCCAAAAGCAGCAGCATCTGATCCAGGCTAAACAAACTTAGTGAGGCCCCACCTTGGTTTGTTGCATAAAAAGCTCCAACAAAACCAAGTGCGGCAGATGCAATCAAGAAAACAAAGAGTCGAGCTCGTTGAAAATCAATGCCAATTGCGGCAGCAAACGATTCATCTTCTTTAGAAGACTGTGCAGTGCGAAGCAAGATTCCAATTCTTCCGCCACTTACCAATCGGAAAATAGCTAGCGAAATCAAGAGCACAAAAAATGAAACTAAGTAAGAGATTGTCTGCCCTGAAGAAGTTTGCATTGCCTCTTCCGACACAATGCGATCGGCACCAAAAAGTGCTCCGTTGAATTGACCGCCGAGAGATTCTGATTGCGTAATGTAACTTCGCAAAAATTCGGAAATTCCAATTGTCAACAGTGCGTAATAGAGTCCATCAAGTCTTCGTGCTGGGACGCTGATGATGAATCCCATCAGGGCGCCAAACAATGTTCCAGCGATAAGCATTATTGGCCAAGGAATTCCATAAGTGATGCTTAGGTATGTAGCTGCATACGCACCCACACCAACTGTCGCCAAACTTGCATAAGATTGCAGACCTGCGGTGCCAATGATCAATGTCCACAAAACGTTGATTGCGGCAAAAAAGCAGATGCTGCCAAAAATTGAAAAAACTAATTGCTGTCCAACGGCAATTGGAATTGCAGCCAAAGCAAATAGACCTACCATCCAAAACAGCGGTTTCTTATCTTTAAGAATTAACTCCCGCTGCAATGTCTTTGGGTTGTATCTTCCTTCAAATCGCAACAGTGAGCGCTTGGTTCCGGGCACTCTGATCCGATGAAAAAGTGAACTGGTTCTAACTGGCCAACGAGGAATCAGGCGTCGACGTCCGACTTCGTATTTACTCACGAACATCCTCCAATACCCCACCAAGTCCTCGTGGTCTGAAAGTCAAAATTGCAATCACGAGAGCGAACTGAACGAAAGGTACGAAAGATTGCTCGGTGTAGCGCGCAGTTACTGCTTCTGCGAATCCGAGTAGTACTGCAGCTAAAACTGTTCCTGGCATTGATCCAAGTCCACCTGCAAGGGAAATGATTAGGCCAACAATGAGTGGCTGCACGCCTGATGTTGGACTAACAAAGAAGATCTGTCCCAGCAAGACCGAAGCTAGGCCCGCAAGTGCGCCACTAATTGCCAGCGCGATCATTCCAGTAGTTCGAACTGAAACACCAACCATATTTGCGCCAAGTGGGTTCATCATCATGGCCCGCATTTGAAGTCCTCGACGACTTCGTCGCATCCAAAGAGTCACAATAAGCAGTACGACTGTTGCAACAACTATTGTTCCAACTTGGCCATAAGCAATACTGAAGTCGCCAATCTTAAATCGCTTTATGCCAAAAATTTGCGGAAGCGGTTTGCTTTGTGGACCAAAGATCAGCATGAAGATTTGAGTACCCATAATGCTGATAGCTAAAGTTGCAATCAATCCACGAACTGGGAAGTTAACTCGATCGTGAAGTGGTAAAAATGCCAGTCCACCAACTATCAGTCCGGCAATCGCTGAGCCAATCATGCCAAGCAATACCACGCCTAGCGAGAGTAGTACTCCGTCACGGATGCTGAAATTCTTTGCCATGTATTGCGCGAACAAAAATGCGACATAGCCACCAAAGGTAAAAACAAATCCCTGTGCCAGATTTAACATTCCAACACTGGACCAGGTAAGTGAAATTCCGACAGCTACTAGACCGTACATAGAGGCTAGAACTAAACCACTTGCGATTAACTCAATCATTACATCTCCGCTGCCGGAGGAATATCGCCAAACGCTTCGCCAACATCTTCTTTAAGTTCGCCAGCGTGCATTCCTAATATGCGATCACATCTACCAGATAACAAAGGTAAGTTTTGCTCTGCAATCAACATCGCGCCATCGCCTAAATCAATTTTGCAAAGAGCATCTACTAACCCAATCGAAATTTTTGGCGCAAGACCGAGAGATGGCTCATCAATAAGATATAGTTTTGCATCTGCCATAAGAGCACGTCCCACTGAAACCATTCGGCGTTCACCACCGGAAAGTGTGCCGGCTGATTGCTTCAATCTTGTGCGTAGTGGTGGAAAGACTTCTAAAATTGCATCCCGCCTCTGTTTGCGAGTTTTCCATGCACCTTCGGTGTAGGCACCACTGGCCAAATTTTCTTCAACGGTAAGTCCAGGGAAAATCGCATCTCCCTGTGGTGCAATGGCAATTCCAGAGCGCACAATCCTTGGAGTATTTCGTCCAACACCATGCGAGCGACGACCACCAATTTGTTGACCCATGAACTCAATCGAGCCATCTTGCCAGCCAGTCATTCCGACAATTGTGCTGATCAGCGTGGTTTTGCCATGACCATTTAGGCCAACAAGTCCAATTCTCTCGCCAGGATCAATTGTGAAGTTGAGGCCATGGATTACCCGCATGGTTCCGTACCCGGAGGAAACTTCCCGCATTTCAAGAAGACTCATACCTATGCACCCACTGCGCTTTCTATTGGAACATCGAAGTACGCAGCCCGCACAGCTGGTTGCTTAAAGACCGAATCTGGAGGACCCTCAGCAATAA
>DAISII010000072.1:2846-5689 GCA_036822115.1 Candidatus Planktophila sp. | reverse complement strand
ATGTATACACATCGACTTGTGCGCGACCACATGAAGGACAAGAAACGATTTCCAATTTACGTTGACGTAAATTCAGTGATTCAAGAATTGAGATTCCAACCTTTACCTCTTCAACAGGCGGAGCTGATAATGAGACGCGAATCGTGTCGCCAATTCCTTCAGCAAGCAAAATTCCAAATGCAGTTGCAGATTTGATTGTGCCCTGAAAAATTGGACCAGCCTCTGTTACACCCAGGTGTAATGGGTAATCACACTTGGCAGCAAGAATGCGATAGGCGTTAACCATTGTTACTGGGTCGTGATGCTTTACTGAGATTTTAATATCTGAAAAACCATGCTCTTCAAACAAAGATGCTTCCCACAAAGCTGATTCAGCTAATGCTTCAGGTGTTGCTTTCCCATACTTTGCAAGCAATCGTGGATCTAACGAACCAGCGTTGACGCCGATACGAATAGGAATACCAGCATCACCAGCAGCCTTTGCGACTTCTTTTACCTTGTCATCGAATTGCTTAATGTTTCCGGGATTAACGCGTACCGCAGCACATCCAGCATCAATTGCCGCAAAAATATACTTTGGCTGAAAGTGAATATCTGCAATTACAGGAATCTGTGACTTCTTGGCAATCTGCGCAAGCGCATCTGCGTCATCTTGACTTGGTACAGCGACTCGAACAATCTGACAGCCAGAGGCGGTTAACTCTGCGATCTGCTGCAAAGTTGCATTCACATCTGCTGTCAGAGTCGTGCACATCGATTGAACTGAAACCGGTGAATCGCTACCAACACCGACTGCGCCAACCTTCATCTGCCGAGTCTTGCGGCGAGGATGCAATGTTGGAGGAGGTGCGCTTGGAATTCCGAGATCAACCATGGCTTTATTCTGCACTACGCAGGGGAAAACCGCCGAATTAGAGCCTCATTGGCTAGCTTAAAGATTAAGGGTCACCGGATTAATGACATCTGCAACCAAAAGTAGCAAGGTCAAACATGCAAGAATCACAAAAACCACCATTGTCACTGGGGTTAGAACTGTCACATCGATTGGCGCTGGCCGTGGTCGCCCGCGCAAGCGAGCAAAGAAGGCACGGATCTCATCTGCAATTGCAACCGCCATGTGTCCACCATCAAGTGGAAGTATTGGAAGCAGATTAAATATTCCAACAAAGATATTGAGACTTGCAACAATCAACACAAAGGTAGCTAAACGCTCCATGGGATCGAGCTTGTCGCTACCAACGGCTTGACCAGATACGCGTGCGACACCAACAACGCCCACTAAACCATTAACATCTCGTTCTTCACCGCGAACAGTTGCACCCCACAGCGCTGGGATTTTCTCCGGTAATTTTGCAAGTGATTTAACGCTTTCAGTTAAAAAGCTTTTAGTCACGATCGCAGAGTTCTTAAGGGAAAGCCACAGGCCTGAACGTTTCAAACCAATGTCATTGACGATTCCAAGCACATATCTCTTACTTCCATCAATCTCGGTTAATCGTCCTGAGGCGGTTACCGAAATCTCTTCCCCATTGCGATCAAGCACAAGGGTCAGTTCTTTGCCTTCTGACTGACGAATGACCTCGACATCTTTGTACCAATCGGTGACCTTCTTGCCATTAATGGAAAGAACCTCATCCCCCGGTCGAATGCCTGCTGCCTGGGCAGCTGAATCTGGAACCACTTCGCTGATCACTGGAAGAACTTGATTAGTTCCGATTCCGGCAAAAAGAGTGAACAAAAGAACAAAACCAATAACAAAATGGAGAAATGATCCTGCACCTAGTACAACTAATTTTTTGGCTGACGATGCTTTATAAAAAGCGCGCTCTTCTTCACCGTCAGGCAGCTGATCACTAGGAGACATTCCCTCGATCTTGCAATACCCGCCTGCTGGAATTGCTTTGACGCCAAACTCTGTTTCTCCGCGCTGGACAGACCAGATTTTCTTTCCAAAACCTACAAAAAACTCTGAAACCCACATCCCGAATCGACGCGCTGTTATGTAATGCCCGAATTCATGCACCATGACAGAAAGCAGCAGCGCAGCAACAAAGGCCAGAATTCCAAGAAGTTCCATTAACTACCTATCGTGAGAAGTTGAACCGAAGTATGCACGATACCGCTGACACCTTGAGAAAATGCAAATTATCGGTCTAGAAGGTTCTGAGTTGGTGAATACGGTGTGCCCGAACGACGCTTTGCTATCGCGCTCAGGGCTTCTAGGACAACGCGATTTGCCAGAATTGCTGTGATGTCTGCAGTATCAAATGGTGGAGCCACTTCAACAATATCGATTCCCACAATTGGAAGCTCCAAACAAATTCGACGAACCGCTTCTAATAATTCGCGACTTGTCATTCCGCCAGGCTCGGGAGTTCCGGTTCCTGGCGCCATGCCGGGATCAACAACATCAATATCAACTGAAAGAAAGACTCCATCGCAGCCATCAATTAATGTTGCAAATGATTCATCAAGCACATCTTTTAAACCACGGTGGTGAATCTCAGTCATTTCATAGGAGCGCATTCCTTGATCGCGCATCCAATTAAGAGTTGCATCCTCTGGCCAATAACCTCGTAATCCAAGTTGTAAGAAACGATCCCCTCGTACATAACCCTCATTAATCAGGTTGCGCATCGGAGTTCCGTGACCAACTAATGCTCCGAATTGATCTTCGCCGGTATCGGCATGGGCATCAAAGTGAATCATTGAAACTTTGCCACGCCCTAAATGGTTTGCAATCCCTGCAACATCTGCTGATGCAATTGAATGATCCCCACCCAGGATTACAGGAATTATTCCTGCCCGCGAAATCTTTTCTGTTGCTTCACGAAGTACTGACA
>DAISII010000072.1:0-2836 GCA_036822115.1 Candidatus Planktophila sp. | reverse complement strand
TTTAGATCTTTCAAACCATCTGTGCGTGGTGCAAGGTGAGGTCTTGAACCATCATGTGGAAGATAATCTCCCCCGCGAATTGCTTGAGGACCAAACTTTGCACCAGATCTATGTGATGTTCCGCTATCAATTGGTGCGCCAACAATAATTACATCTGCGCCTTTATAACTGGCAGGATCAGCTAAATCACAAGCGGGAATGCCTAAAAAAGTGAAATTCGGGCCATACATGTTGCCGTGATTGGTCACTTAGAAACCTTAACTCTGCGTCCCACGAATTGAGCGCCGATAACTATGAGTAAGGCCAAAATGAACATAGCCGAACCAATCACATTTGCTTGCGCGGGAATTCCACGGGCGGCAGATGTATAGACAAATTCCGGGAATGTTTTCAATGTTCCGGAATTAAAGTTGGTAATGATGAAGTCATCAAAAGACAAGCTAAACGCCAATAATGCAGCTGCTGCGATACCAGGTGCGACTAAAGGCAAAGTGACGCGACGGAATGTTTCAAACTCATTGGCGTACAAATCCATGGCTGCTTGCTCTAAGCGCGGATCTAATGAAGCAATACGTGCCTTTACAGTAACCACAACAAATGAAATACAAAACATCACATGTGCAATTACGGTTGGCCAAAAACCAGGATTGATATGAAAGACCAAGAACAAGGAAAGCAATGATGCACCCAGCACAATTTCAGGTGTTGCCATGGGCAAGAATATAAGTAAGTTAGATGATGAACGTCCCTTGAATGCATAGCGCCCAATTGCAAAAGCAATCATGGTTCCTAGAATTGTGGAAAAGATTGTCGCTAGTAGACCAATTTTTATTGAATTGCCAAGCGCGGTACATACTTCAGGGGCACCACATGGGTTCTTCCAGTTATCTAAAGTAAAGCCCTTCCAAATTAGGTTGGATTTGCCTGAATCGTTAAAGGAGAAAGCGAAGGTGTATAGGACTGGAATAAATAAGTATGTAAAGCCGAATACTGCATAAATACGAATTAGATTGCGGCCAAACCAGCGTGATAACCGAGCTTTAGCTGGAATCGTTGGAATCGTTGCATCCTTTTGCTTGTTCATACCAACTCCTCCGTTCCAGCCTTACGAATATAAACAGTTACGAGAATCAAGATCGCTGCCATTAAAGTAAAGGAAAGTGCAGCAGCTGTTGGGTAATCAACGATCTTGAAGTACCGGGATTCAATAACATTTCCGATCATCTTGGTGTTGGGACTACCCAAAATGGCGGCGTTTACATAGTCACCTGCTGCAGGAATAAAGGTCAACAAAGTGCCAGCTACTACACCTGGCATCGACAAAGGCAATGTGACCTTGCGGAATGTAGTAATTCCATTGGCATAAAGATCACCAGATGCCTCCATGGTGCGAGGATCAATACGCTCTAGTGAGGCATACAAAGGAAGTGTCATAAAGGGCAAGAAGTTATATGTCATACCCATAACTACAGCGAAAGATGTTGAAGTCAGCGTTGTACTTTGACCAATAATTCCTATATTTCGAAGGGTCGGAACAACAAAGCCTTCTTCACCCAGAATCTGTTTCCACGCAATTGTGCGCAGTAGGAAGGAGACAAAAAATGGAGCGACAACAAGTACTAATAGGAAATTCTTCAATTTTCCTGCTTTGAAAGCGATTGCATAGGCCAGCGGGTAAGCAATTGCTAAAGCTAAAACGGTGGCACATAAGGCAAAAATAAATGAACGTGCAAACTGTTCTTTGTTTTCAGTAAATGCCGTTATGTAATTTGAAAACTGTAGAGTCTGTTCGTATTGACCGGTATCTCCCCCAACAATTGGTGTTTGGGTTGAGGTTTGAGCCAGGTTAACAATCGGCAAAATAAAGAAGGTAAACAGGAACAAAAACCCTGGTAACAACAAAAGGTAAGGCAATTTCACCTTAGCTAAGAGGTTGCTCATTTTTCGTCTAGTTCCTCAGGGTTAACTTCAAGTCCAGCTTCGACATCATCATCGCCGCGCAGCGCAAAAGTGAAGTTAGGCTCCCAAGAAATTACAACCTCATCGCCCTTATCAAATGGTGGAACACCATCATCATTTTGCTCAAAGACCATGACTTCTTGGCCCCATGGCATTGTGACTTGGTACTGAGTTGAAACACCAATGTATGAAACATCTTCAATACGACCACCGGTCAAAGTATTTCCACGCGTAGGTGTTCCGACTAGTGAAATACGGAATTTTTCTGGACGAATTCCGGCGTACATGGATTTATCCACTGCATGACTTCGATTCTTTGGCATTGAAATCTTTTGTCCAAATAGATCAACAACTAAGTTGTCTCCATCTGTACCTTCGATGCGTCCCTTGATTAGGTTTGATTGCCCCAAGAAGTTAGCAACAAATGCTGTGCCTGGGTTGTCATACAAATCTGCAGGAGATCCCATCTGCTCAATTTCACCCTCGTTCATAACGGCGATGGTGTCAGCCATAGTCATGGCCTCTTCCTGATCATGTGTTACGTGAACGAAAGTTAAACCAACTTCGCGTTGAATCCACTTGAGTTCGATCTGCATCTGGCGACGTAGCTTTAGATCTAGCGCACCAAGTGGTTCATCAAGTAGGAGAAGTGCCGGCCGGTTAACAATGGCGCGAGCTAAGGCAATGCGCTGTTGCTGTCCGCCAGATAACTGGGTTGGCTTGCGCTGGGCAAGGTGAGGAAGTTCAACAAGTTCTAGAACTTTGTTTACATCTGCAGTTACATCTTTGATTCCACGACGGCGCAAACCAAAAGCAATGTTTTCAAAAATAGTTAAATGAGGAAACAATGCATAGTTCTGGAAGACAGTATTAATGG
>DAISII010000071.1:0-5771 GCA_036822115.1 Candidatus Planktophila sp. | reverse complement strand
AGCCCAGCGAGCTACCGAGCTGCTCCACCCCGCGTCGGTGAAGCAATCTTATGCGTACTAATAGATAAAGACCAAATCCTCGTATCTACTTTTTGCTTTGTGCATTGATTGCAGCATCAAGTGCGGACTTCAATCGCTTTTGAGCCTTGTCGTATTCAACAAAGTCTCCCTTTGCAAGAGCGGCTAAGCCATCGGCATATGCCTTCTTTGCACCAGCAAGTGAGTTTGCAAGAGAAGAGTTTGTATTTGTTCCAGTAGTGCCGCCAGTTGTTGTATTACCGGCATTAGTTCCAGAGTTACCACCAAATACTTGATCAAGTGCTCCCTTAAGAGTGTCGTCATAACCAATTTGATCTCCGAAGGAAACAAGTACCTTTTGGAGTAATGGATATGCAGAAGTATTTGAGGTTGCCTTTACATACACAGGTTGTACATAGAGCAATCCTCCGCCAACCGGCAGTGTCAACAAATTACCAAGCACAACATCAGATCCACCACGACGCAGAAGTGAAAGTGAGTTAGCTACTTCAGGCTTTGCTTCAAAGTTTGATGCAACTTGTGAAGGACCTGCAATATTTGTATTACGTGGAAGTTGAAGGACGGTGATCTTTCCGTAATCCGGACCTGGATCTGAATTGACTACTGCAAATGCAGAAAGGTTTTCACGTCCTCCACGAGGCACAAATGGTGTTGTGAGTGAGAAGGAGGGAGTCTTTGCTCCTGGCATTTGTAATGTTAAATAGTAAGGAGGCTGCGCAGATGCTCCGCCACCAAATGTTGATGGATCACGTGGCACGCGCCAGAAATCTTGCCCACCGTAGAAGGCTGCTGCAGTCTTAACGTGATAAGAACTTAAAATATCGCGCTGGACTCTAAACATATCTTCGGGGTAACGGATGTGGTCAAGTAGATCCTTTGAGATTTCACTCTTAGGAGTAATTGCGCCAGGAAATGCCTTAGACCAAGTCTTTAGGACTGGATCCTTTTCATCCCACTGATACAAGGTCACTGTTCCGTTGTATGCATCAACTGTTGCTTTTACAGAGTTACGAATGTAGTTAACGGTTCTATTGCTTTGTGTAGCAATCGATGCCGAGTTTGTTGTGAGCGCATCAGCTGTTGCATTAGAAAGCGAAGTTTGGCGTGAGTATGGATAGCCCGCACTAGTCGTGTAACCATCAACGATCCACAAAATCTTGCCATCTACTAGTGCTGGATATGGATCTCCATCCAGGGTCAGCCATGGAGCAACCTTTGCAACTCGAGCACGAGGATTTCGTTCGAAGAGAATCTTAGAATCCTTGTTGATCAATGATGAAAGAAGAATGCGCTGTTCTTGGTACTTCAGAGCAAAGACAAGCTTGTTAAGCAATGATCCCACTGGAACTCCACCTGATCCTGAGTAGGTGTAGTTCTTCTGGCCATTTGCTGAAGCATCATCTGGATAATCAAACTCAACTGGATCATCTGTCTTTACTCCACCAATAATTGAGTAATCAGGAACATTCTCACCGAAGTAAACACGTGGTTCAAACTTTCCGAGTGTTCCTGTTGGTGGAAGATTTCCAACGGTAAATGATGGCTTTCCATCAGCATCTCGCTCATTTCCATAAGCTGCAACAAAGCCAAAACCATGTGTGTATACAAGGTGGTCGTTAATCCAGTTTCGAGATGGATTTCCTTGGATGTTTAGTTCGCGAACCGCAACAACTACATCGCGCTTAACGCCATTGACGGTGTAACGATCCACATCTAGTGATTCAGGGAAGCTGTAGTACGGGCGAATCTGCTGAAGTTGTCTGAATGTGGAAGAGAGCACATTTGGATCCATCAAACGAATATTTGCAATTGTTGCTGCATCATTTGCAAGCTGGCCACTAGAAGTTGAAAGAGTGGCCTGATAATCAGTAACTGTCACATCTTCAAGGCCGTATGCAGCACGAGTAGATTCGATGTTGCGCTGAATAAATGGTGCTTCTTTTGAAGATTCGCTTGGCTTAACTTGAAAGTTCTGAATTGCTGCTGGGTACAGACCTGCAATTAGAACAGATGAGACAACAAGGAGCGCTGTTCCTGCCGCTGGCAGAACCCATGATCGGCGAACAATATTTGCAAAGAATAAGAGCGCACAAACAATTGCAATTCCAGCAAGGATCGCCTTGGCTGGTAGTACTGCATTGACATCGGTATATGTAAGACCCGTAATGATTTTGCTTTCCTTCAGGGCTAATGCATAACGATCAAACCAATAGGCAACGGCCTTGAGTAGAACTACGGTGCCTAGTAAAACTGATAGCTGCAAGCGCGCTGCAACAGTTGTTCGATCCTCTTGAACCTGCAGGCGAATTCCGCCATACAAGTAGTGGACAGCTACTGAGGCTATGACAGCCAAAACCAAAGTTGAAATTCCCCAACCAATGAGGGTTTGCCAGAATGGAAGACGGAAGGCAAAAAACGAAATATCCAGATTGAACTGTGGATCTTTCACACCAAAATCTGTCGAGTTCTTAAACAGTAACCAAGAGCTCCACAAGGTCGATCCCGATGTTCCTGCAAAATAAAACAGTGCAACAAATCCACCGATAAACAAGGTACGACGAATTGGCTCAACTTGTGAGCGATACCGTTCAAGATTGTCTGCTTCGACTGTCATTGGAACGTAAAGGGGGCGACGCTTATAAGCGATCCACACATTTGCTACAACAATTGACGAGGTCAATAAACCCGTCACAATAAATAGCAAAACCTTTGTACCAAGAATTGTTGACCATGTGCTTGTGAAATCTACGGACTTAAACCACAACCAGTCTGCGTAAAATCCGCTAAGAGCAGTAAAGAGTGCTCCGATAACTACAAGAATTCCGATTGTCAGAGCTAGTGGGCTCTTGCGTCCACGGATTTTAAAGGCTGGGCGTTGGAACTGTGGGTTATTGGTCATGGGGCAAAACTAGCGCAAGGCGAATAGGGCTACCAATTCAACTCATCGTGCTTCAACCCAATCCCTATTGGGCTAACCCGCTGAAGAGTGAAGCACCCTGAGGGAGAGCTACCTCATGAGCCTACCAAGGGGTGATTAACTCTCAGAAATCATGAAGATTTGTTGAAGATCTTTTGCCAGGTGCGAATTATTTGCGGGTGCGTTCCAAGTATGAAACCGCTTGAGCCAGAGTTGCCACAGTTATGACCCTAATTCCTTCAGGGGAATTGGCAATCTCCTCTGCGTTTCCAACAGGTGCAAAAAAGATAGTTGCTCCAACCTTTTTGGCCGAAAGAATCTTCTCGTTGATACCACCAATCGGCCCAACGACACCGCGACTATCGATAGTTCCAGTTCCTGCTACATGGCGACCCTGCATCAAATCTTTCTCAGTCAAAAGTTCGACCAGCCCAATTGAAAACACAAGTCCACCGCTAGGGCCACCAGTCTTTGATACTTTAAATGTAATCTTCTGTGCATCTAGCGCATCGACTCGACGTTGTGTAATGACTGCCGCAGGAGCAACTAAAGTTTTTGTTTCGATATCTACAGGAGCCATGACTTCGGGATGTGATTGCAAGTAATTAATCGCTGCTGATATCGCCTTATCTTGAGAACCAACCATGTCGGCCTTTGCTTGCTTATTTTCCTCTTGTGTACTTGTGCCTGGGGGATAGATTGCAGATTTTGGATAAACAGCTCGTTCTGAACTGATCCATGAGTAAATGAGTTCAGGCCCAAATATCCACGTATCTGGATTTGTAACGCGAATAGACATTAAATCTATTCGCCCAGTTGCAGGGTAATTTTCAAGACCTTTAATTGTGATTACACCCTTGAATATATTTTGTGCTTGCCCGGGCAACACAATTGCAAAAGGCAAAGGCGCAATAGTTGCCAGTGCAAAAAATAAACCTAGAGTCGCGGTAACAACTTTAGGAAGGGGTGAAAATCGCACAGCAACTCTGAAACTAGTTTGCGTCCGGACGGATCACTGAAATACGTGAAGGCTTTTGTGAAGAGGGCGCTGGGTTGTCAGTATTTTGTGCTGCATCATTTAGCATCGCTTCATCCCCAACAACTAAATCTCCAGCTACATCGCGGGCTTGTGAATCACGAAGAGAATCCTGAAAACGCTGAAACTGCCCAACAGAGCGTTGAGTCTCTTGCTGAAACTTTCCTTGAAACTTTGAGACCCACGTGACATAGCCAAGTGCACCAATTAATCCCATAGCGGGTACAACCCACCAGATGAGAGCTGAGAATGCGTTGGACATGTCCCTACTGTACTAGTTTGCGAAGGTCGCGGCACATTCAGCATGGGCTAGTCACTATATGCAAAAAACTCTGATTAAAGTGGAATTAAACGACCTGCGAAATTGTTCCAATGCTGGGAGGATTCAACTATGACGCCATTTGGTTTCAATCCAGGAGATTCAGAGGACTCTAACGAGCCAGTTGATTTTGCTGCCATGATGGAACAGATGCAACGACAGATTCAAGAACAATTTTCAAAGCTTGGAATAAATGGTCCTGGATTTACTGGATCATCTGAGCCATTACCTAAAAACATTGTTAGGGACACCGCAAAGAAATTCACAACTGCGCAAGGCTCTTCTCCTGTTGGCGCAAATGATGTTTCAGAGATTGAACAAGCATTGTCGATTGCAGAGCTATGGCTTGATGACGCAACTTTTTTCCCGAAGTCTCCGAACACTGGAAATGTTGCCCTAGCCCGCACCGATTGGGTGGATACGACGTTGCCGGGATGGCAAACATCGGTTGAACCATTGGCGCTTGGTTTATCCTCAGCGATTGGTGAATTATTAAATCAGGCTTCATTTGGAGAAGGCGAAGGCTCAGAAACTCCTACTGACGAACAATCTGAGATGCAGATTCCGGTGGGGATGATTTCAGCGCTTCTAAACTCATTTATAGGTTCTCTTGTTGCAACGCAATTGGGACAAGCTATTGGCTTGCTATCAGGAAAGGTCACCGGTGCTCATGATGTGGGCCTTCCGCTTGTTGATTCTGCATATCCAACACTGGTTCCACAAAACATTAGGGAATGGGCTACAGATTTAGATATTCCAATGGATGAGGTTCGAATCTTCCATGCATTACGAGAAGCTGCAGTTGCACGTTTGTTTGCACACAATCCGTGGCTCGTGTCATATATCCGAACCGCAATTACTGAATACGGTAAGGGAATCAATATTGATTTGGATGCTATTCAAGATCAAGCGCAAAGAGCATTTGAATCTGGCAACGGATTTGATCCTTCAAACCCTGAAAGCTTCAGCATCGCGCTAAATGAAGGAATCTTTACTCCTCAAGAATCACCGGCACAGCGCGCTGCATTAACTAAATTGGAAACCGCTTTAGCACTAATTGACGGGTGGAGTGAAGAAGTCGTTGCAATGGCTGCTGGGGATCGATTGCCAAATATCGCTGCACTTCAAGAAACTCTGCGCCGACGTCGTGCAACATCTGCGCCAGCACAACAATTATTTTCTTCAATGCTTGGATTGCAAGTTTCTCCGCGACTTGCTCGAGAAGCAACAGTGTTTTGGAAAAAAGTCCGTGAAGTTAAAGATGTTGAATCACGCGATCGAATCTGGAGCGGAATTCTTCCCACCGCCGAAGATTTGTTAACACCTGAGAGTTTCATGAAGAGTTTAGAGATTCCTGATGATTTGTCGGGATTGATCTAGTTCATCCAACAAACCTTTAGTTCATCCAACAATCCTCTTGTTCATCCAACAATCCTCTTGTTCATCCAACAATCCTCTAG
>DAISII010000070.1:0-5790 GCA_036822115.1 Candidatus Planktophila sp. | reverse complement strand
AGCTGGAACCTTTGCAGAATCATTTCCATTGACCGCCATCGCACCCTTTGAACCTAGTTTGATAACTACAAGTGGTGTGTACTTTTGAAGATTTCTTTCTGCCTCAACCAAATCTTTTGAGTTACCAAGATAAAGAGCCTCTTCACTATTGAGCAGAATTCCATCCATCATTGCAACCCAGGAGAGTGCTTCTTCTAGTGAAACAATTTTCATTGCACCTGTTGTTGTTGGATCAAAGAAGATTGGCTTTCCGGCAGCTTTGATAATTTTAATCATTGCTAAAACAGCTTCGCGGCTACGAAAATCTAGTAGCGCATAACCAGATAAGTAGACCCCATCTATGTCATCAAGTGCGGGCAAATCACTTACTTCGAGGTCAGCATTAGCGCCGTTGTCTGGAAACATCGTGCGCTCACCATTGGCATCAACCAAGATAACAACAACACCAGTTGGGCGTCCGCTATGCATCAAACTGAGGTGTTCCACCCCGTATTTATCCAGATCTGAAATAAGTGCAAAACCAACAGGATCATTGCCTGTTCTGGCAACTAAATGAGAGCGTGAATTTGTACGAGTGATCCAGGTTGCAACATTTGCTGCTTGTCCGCCCGGGTGGCTGGAAATCTTGCTGGCGGTGTCATTGCCATAATTAATGGGCTCTTTTAACTGTGAAATAACATCTAGCGCCAAATCTCCGATACACAGAATCTTTTTCATCCCAGCGCCACCGCAATCTGGGCAGCTAATAAGCAATTAGATTTAATGATTTCAGTATTAATTGCAAGTGATTCACCCTGTGATGCGGTGTGGAAATGTTCGAGCAAGAAAGGTGTGACTAACTTTCCATCGATACCTTCGCTGTGTGCGCGCGCTAATCCACTTGCCAAGATTTCATCATGGCGGGCCTTAGGCATTTCCTTAACAACAGGATTTGCAACAACTAGCGCCTTGAAATGTGTTGAAACCGCGGTGCGGGCACGGATGATGGCTGCAATTTCATCCGCAGAATCAACGCGGTGCTCTAGGGTGTAACCAGAATCTGTCAGGTAGAAACCAGGAAATGAATTGGTCTTATATCCAACGACGCCGATTGCAAGCGTTTCGAGGCGCTCTAATGTTGCGTGAACATCCAAAATTGATTTAACTCCGGCACAGACAATCGTCATATCAAGCTGTGACAGCGCTGTTAGGTCTGCAGATTCATCAAAAGACTCGTTGGCTCCACGGTGCACTCCGCCAAGGCCACCTGTAGCAAAAATGTTAATACCCGAAATTGCGGCAATATGAGCAGTTGCTGCGACAGTTGTAGCAGCAGACTTTCCTTGAGCAACAATGATTGCTAGATCGCGAATAGATGCCTTTGAAATATCGTCACGGTTTGCAATAGCTTCTAGCTCTGGACGCTCTAGCCCAACCAAAATCTTTCCATCAAGTAAAGCAATGGTTGCTGGCACAGCGCCTGCTTCTCGAACAATTCGTTCACATTGAAGGGCTACTTCAAGATTGGAAGGGCGTGGCAATCCATGGCTGATAATTGTTGATTCCAGTGCAACAACTGGCTTTCCCGCCTTAATTGCGGCCGCAACTTCAGCTGAGAAATTAATCGCCTTTTCCATAGCCAAACTGTAGTGCACAGTCGTGGGAAGATATCCCCGTGCATTTGTCCCAGGTAACGCCATCGATCTTTTCTTCCCTTGGCCTTGAAAGTGCAATTGATCACTTAGCTGTTGGGCAATCACCAATGGGGCGCGAACTTCTTTTTCTAATTGATGGTTTTGGCTTTGACACCCTTGCAACGTATGCCGATGCGATGCCAACAATGTCGCGCATGTTCAACCATGGACGCATCCAAACGGCATTTCCTTCAACAACTGCAACATCACTTGCAACATTAACAACTGGCGTAATGCCAGGTGCTCATGGAATGTTGGGATACACAGTTCAGGTTCCTCGAAGTGGTGGACGATTACTTAATGCACTTAAATGGGATGAGCGTGTTGATCCTGAAAATTGGCAACCAGTAGAGACATTGTTTCAGCGAGCAACTGCTGCTGGAATCACAGTGACACATGTTGCAGCAAAGCGTTATGAGAATTCAGGGTTTACTCGTGCAGTTTTTCGTGGAGCCAATTACAAAGGTGCAAATCTGGTTACAGATTTAGTGACTGAAACAAAAGCCGCACTGCAAGCGACGCCATCATTTGTGTATTTGTATGTTAATGATTTAGATACTGCTGGACATTCTGATGGCGTCGGTAGCGACAAATGGCTTGCTGCGTTAACCATGATTGATCAAATGGTTTCTCAGTTAATGAAAGAGGTTCCGAAAGGAACTCGTATCTGGGTCACATCAGATCACGGAATGATTAATGTGGAAGAAAAAATTGTTATTGGGCACGACAATCCATTGCTGCAAGGGGTTAGCGTTGTTGCTGGCGAACCTCGTGCCCGTCATCTTTATTTGCAATCAGATTCACCTATTGCTCGCGCAGAGACCGCCTCCTTGTGGCAAGAATATTTGCAGGACAAAGCAATGGTGCTAACCCGCGAACAAGCTATTTCTAATCACTTATTTGGCACAGATGTCAGCCCGGATGCTTTTGATCGTATGGGAGAAGTAATTGCAATTGCTCGTGGAGGTGTTGTTTTACTTGATGCCGAACGGGCCGACAAAGAAGGCGCAATGGTTGGACATCACGGAGCAGATAGCGATATTGAATCTCAGGTTGGACTTCTTACATCAACGCTGAGTTAAACAGGTTGAATTAAAAGTTACTTATCCTCAGGCTTAATGCCGAACATAATTTCATCCCAGCTCGGAACCTTTGCGCGAGCGGTAATTCCATCACGTGAGGCTTCATCATCTGGCTCTTCGCGAATAACTGCCAAGCGCGGAACTTCGCGGATTTCTTCAACAATTTCTTCAAGTTCTTCTTCGGTAACTTCCTTGTGGAACTCGCTGTAGACATCAATCACGCGGCGCTCGGAGGGGTGAGATGTCTCTGTTGGAACTAACCCTGCCGTTGGAAGCAGACGCGGAGCAGGTTCATCACCCATCATCCAGCGTGCATTTTCATCCATAGATGAAACAGTGCGAAGCGTTGCATCAAAGTTCCACTGCGCAATACCAACACCTGTGTTGTTTGGATAATGAAGTTCGATCGTCCAGGTGCCATCTTCTAAGCGCCAGGTATCCCAAGAAAGTTCGGATGAATCAATGTTGCGTGGAGCTAGACGAGAAATAACTACACCCAAAAGCGTTACCGGGTCACGACCGCCCTCTTTGCGAATTGCAATCTGCTGCGCCTGATCAATGATGTAGATGCGTTCTGAAAGAATTGGTCCAGCAAAACGTTCGACTTTTTCAATGGTGGTGTTGTTATCTCGCGCTACCTGTTCGACAGTTTGACCTGCGCGAAGCAATCGCTGAACCTCTTTAATGGAAACAGTTGGCTCGTTATTTGATGGAACTGCCATTAGTCGTTGCTGATTAACTGTTGCACGCAATGTGTCGCTAACGCGGATGGTGAATTGATTTCCGTCATTGTCGTGCATTGAAAGATGCAGACCGTCTTCGGTCTTTCCTTGTAGTCGTAGCTCAGTCACGAGCACGAGGGTAGCCGATGAGGGCCTTATAAGTGTTGAAGTAAGGCAGCGTGGCTGCACATGCCGCGATCATGAATCCCAGTGGTACCCAAAACGCTATGTCGGCACCAAAGCGATCGATGATGACTCCGGAAAGTGCACTCGAAATCGCGCCACCCAAAGGCATTCCGGCAACGACCCAGGTCAATGTTTCTGTAATTTGGTCGGCAGGGACCGCGCCTTCGGCAACACCGTACGCATTAATAACTAAAGGTGCGATTGCAAAGCCATTAAAGAACAATGCAACAGCCAGCCACCCTAATGAATGAGTAAATAACATAGGAACCGATAACACGGTCAAAGCAAATAAGAAGATTAAGAATCGCGAAGTACTAGAAAGCTTCCACTTGATTGTGCCATTAATAATCGCAGCAATACCGCTACCGAAAGCCCACACTGCCAAGAGAAGACCTGACTTACTTTCCTGTCCTCTTTGTTCGGCAAAAGCAACGGTGACAATCGAAATGGAACCAAAGAAGCCACCCAACAATGTTGTCGCAAGAACAACGGCTTGCACTCGCTTATTGCGAATTACTGCAGGATGCGGGTCAACGATGCGCTTAGGCGCAGCTGGCGGCTCGGTGGATTTTTGCATGACAAAGAGCGGAAAGCCGATTAGCACAAAGATGATTCCTGAGATTATGCCGGCAGCAGGTGCAATTGTTGTAGCAAATGCTGTGACAATAATTGGCCCAAGGATAAAGACAATTTCATCCATTATCGCTTCAAAAGAGTAGGCAGTATTTACCAGGTGGCGATCTTGTTCATCTTCGGCTGTGCTGGTTTTATCAGGGTTAAGGATATGTAACCAACGACGGCGAACTAATCCGCCAGTATTAACAGACATTGATTCAGCCAGAATGATTGTTACAAACCAGGTCCAGATTGGGGCTCCATTTAATACCAAAACGGTAAAAAGTGAGAGTCCAATAACTTTGAAAGGAATAACACGTACCAACATTGCGCTTTGGCCAATGCGATCGGCAACTCGCGACCAATGAGGTGTTGCAAAAGACATAACTACTGAAGCGGTTGCACTAAGCGCTCCGGCCAGAGCATATGAATCACTGACGGCTACAACGATGAAAATAAGTGCAAGTGAATCCATCGAAATCGGCATACGCGCAATTAGGCCCGGTATGGAAAATTTCATCGCCCCAGGTGTACTAATTAAGGTTTTGTATCCCGAGAACATAGGCAAGAGTCTATCTCGCAGTTAGACTGCAACTATGACGAATACGCAGCAGTTGCTTCAACTTGCACTAAAGATTGCACGACAAGCGGGTGAATTGTTAGTGGATCGACCTGCATCATGGGACTTAACTAGTAAATCAACAGCAATTGATATCGCGACACAGATGGACATGGCATCTGAAAAGTTGATTGTCGAAAGCATTGTGGCGGCTCGCCCTGATGATGGCTTCATCGGCGAAGAAGGAACATCGCGCGAGAGTAAAAGTGGAGTCACATGGGTAATCGATCCCGTTGATGGCACAGTTAATTATTTTTATGGCTTACCTGGTTGGGCGGTCAGCATCGCAGCAAAGGATGAAAGCGGAACCTTGGTTGGAGTTGTGCATTCACCAACAGTTAATGCCACATGGCACGCATCGAACGGTGGGGGAGCATTCCTCAATGATGTGACAATTGCATGCAACGATCCGATCGAACTTAATCGCGCACTGATTTCTACCGGTTTTGCATATGATGTTAAGGATCGCCTTGAACAGTTGAAAATAGTTAATGCCTTATTGCCACAGATTCGAGATCTTCGACGTATTGGATCTGCCGCAGTGGACATTTGCCATGTAGCAACGGGAATGGTCGATGGTTACTTTGAAACTGGGCTACATGAGTGGGATCTGGCCGCGGCCGAGCTAATTGCCCGCGAAGCTGGAGCAACTGTGACCACCGGCCCATGGCACGGGCTCAATCTGACGGTAGCGGCTGGCCCCCATCTTTTTGCCGCCCTTAACGCTCACATCCCTGAATAACTCCAGCCCTGAATAACGCCAGCCCGGAGTGATTTAGCCGATTTACGCTCAGGCCATCCTCTGTGGCACAATACGCAGTCTGCACCGCCAAAGCGTGTGCTTAATAGAAATGACAAAAGGATCCGAATATGAACATTCTTGACGCCGTAGA
>DAISII010000069.1:0-5857 GCA_036822115.1 Candidatus Planktophila sp. | reverse complement strand
CCAATCATTCCAACACCCAAAAGCATTGATGCCTCTTTTGGTAGGCCAGTATCAATTGCAATTACAGCACTTGCTGCAGCTGCACAGTCGTATGTCATTCGGTTTAAACGTTGGCGAACTTGTGGTTCAACACTCATGTCACTTTCAAAAAGTAAGCGAAAGGCTTCGCCTTCTTTTTCGATGAATGCAAAGTAAGCATCCACCGTTGCATGCACACGATCCTTATTATCTGGAGTCGATGCAATCGCCTTCTGAATTTCAAATACCAACGAATCAATATGCAAATCTAGGACAGCCAAGTACAGCTCGAGTTTTGATGGGAAGTGCTGGTATAAAACCGGCTTTGAAACATTTGCACGATCGGCAATTTCATCCATCGCTGCAGAGTGGTAGCCAGCAGCAGTGAAAACTTCGAGAGCTGCTGAAAGCAATAATGCTCGGCGCTCATCGCGAGGCAAACGCGCCTTGTTGGATGTGTCTACGTTACTCATTGGTGCAATCGTACGGCAGAATTGCCAATCATGAACCGCCCTTATGAAGGTATTCGAATCTTGTTGGTACATGCGCACCCTGATGATGAAACCATCAACAATGGCGCAACGATGGCTCTTTATGCTGATCGTGGGGCTCACGTAACCCTTGTGACCTGTACACGTGGCGAAGAAGGTGAAGTATTAGTTCCGGGGCTTTCTCATCTAGCTAGCACCGATCAAGATTTGCTGGGTCTGCATAGAGAAACTGAACTTGCAGCTGCCATGAAAGCACTTGGAATTTCAGATTACCGTTTTCTGGGAGCACCCACTACCAAATTTCGAGATAGCGGCATGATGGGAACAGAACCAAATAATAGACCTGATGTTTTTTGGCAAGCTGATTTAGATAAAGCAGCAACGATTCTTGTTGATGTAATTGAAGAAGTTAAACCACATATCTTGATTACCTACGATGAGATCGGCGGGTACGGCCACCCTGATCACATCCAGGCACACAGAGTTGCCATGCGTGCATCAGAGCTAGCTACCTGGCAGATTCAAAAGATTTACTGGAACACAATTCCTAAATCTGTAATCGCGCAAGGTATGGAAAAAATGAAGGAAATTGGCTCAGATTTCTTCGGCGCAGAAAGTATTGATGATGTTCCATTTGCAAAAGATGATGAGTTTGTAACGACTTTGATTGATGGTTCAGATTACGTTGACTCAAAGATGGCGGCTATGAAAGCTCACGAAACTCAAATCGCATTAGATGGTCCATTTTTTGCGCTATCAAATAATCTTGGAATGCAGATTTGGGGAGACGAGTATTACACCCTAGTAAAGGGAACAAAGAGTGCGCCCTTTGATTCCAATGGCCGCGAAGTTGATTTAACATCAGGTTTAGTTCTGTAATGCGCAATCTATACTCACTAATTTTAGGTGCAGCGCTAGGAGCAAGCTCAATTTTTCTTTATAGCTTGTATCCGCCAGTTGGCTTAGTGCTCTCTATAACCGCTACATTTGTTGGCATCTGGGCGGCAGGGCGAATGTGGGGCAGTAGAAGGTTTAGATTTATTGCTGCAGTCGCATGGAGTTTGGTGGTTTTGCGTGCAGGATTTCCGGGAATAAATGAAGAGTATTTACTTCAAGGTGATGCAATTGGTGTTTCACTAATCAACTTTGGATTTATCGCAGTGGTGATTGCGATATTGACCCCTCTTTAAGACCAGATTTGCCCATCAGAGGTATCTTTTACCTGCAATCCAAGATTTTCTAACTGCACCCGCAACGAATCACTATCAGCCCAGCGTTTCTCAGTTCGGGCTTTTGCGCGTTCATCAAGAAGTGTTTGCATCTGTTCGGTTAATACACGAGCAGCGATCGGACGATCAAGATCTAAGGCTAGGACCTGATCGGCAAACCTGAATAGTCCGCGCTTATTTGGAAGGTCGCTCTTTTCGATTTCACGCAAACGAAGAATTACCTTTGGAGTATCTAGGTCGTTGTTAAACGCTGCTTCAATGTCAGGATCAACAGTGATTTCAGATGATTGTTCCCATTCAGACATACTTGTTCGCCAACGCTTTAACGTCTCATGTGCAGCGTTAATTGAGTTCCATGTTAGGTCCATTTGAGATCGATATCGGTTTTCCAGGAAACATAAGCGCACAGCTAAAGGATCAATCCCGCGAGCAATGATGTCACTAACTAAAACAACGTTTCCGCTACTTTTTGACATTTTTCTACCTTCGAAAAGCAGGTGTTCCCCATGCACCCACACATCAACTGCCTCGCGGCCGATTATCGCATTTGATTGTGCTCGTTCATTTTCATGATGCGGAAAGCGTAAATCGATTCCGCCAACATGCACATCAACATGCTTATCAAGCATTTCCATGGACATAGCTGAACATTCGATATGCCATCCGGGAAAACCCGGACCCCATGGTGAATCCCAAATCATTTCACTGCGTTCACCAGCTGTTTTCCACAGCGCCCAGTCGGCATGGAATTTTTTAGCTCCATCATTGTGGTATTCGAATCTATGTCCAGGTATTAGTGAATCAAGTTTATTTCCACTGATGTCACCGTATCCATCAAACTTTTGCGCATCAAAGTAAACAGTTTTGTCCCCACCTACATATGCAAATCCCTTTTGAATCAATTCGGCGATCATTGATTGCATTAACTCAATGCTCTCGCTGGCTCGCGGATATGCAAATGCTTTTCCAATATTTAATTGAGCTAAATCTTTGTGAAACTTTTCCTCATATTTTCGAGCGACTTCAAAAGGGCTGACTTTCTCGATTGTGGCTTGAGATAAAATCTTGTCATCTTCGGCAAAGTCTTCGGACATGTGCCCGACATCGGTGATGTTCTGAATTAAGGTCACCTTAACCCCTGTGAGAGCAACTACCCGTGAAATCAAATCCGCTAACATGAAGGTTCGTAGATTTCCAACATGTGCGTCCCGATAGACCGTAGGTCCACAGCAATACATTGAGAGAGTGCCATTGGTGCTAGCAATCTCCTTCAACTCTCTTGACTGAGTGTCATATAACTTCATGTGCGCTCTATAACCTCGCGCCAGACAAAAATTTGATCATGCGCAAATTCAATGAGATTCCCATGGCGATTGCGTAGGGATGTAGGAGTCTCCAAGTAACCGAGAATGTCTCGAAACCCACCTTCTGGATCGTGCAGCCGGATGCTTACTCGTTTGCCTATGAGTGCGGCAAAAGCGGTTTCTAGCTCGGTTGCCATAAGAGCAGGATAAACCGAGAAGGGAAATATCGCGCTGTGGCCGAAGTTATAGTTACAATTCGGCGATACCAATTGTGAGAGATTATTTGGAGGCAACTCGTGACCTATGTGATCGCTGAACCGTGCATCGATGTAAAGGACAAATCCTGCATCGAAGAATGCCCTGTGGACTGCATCTATGAAGGTGGACGAATGTTGTACATCCAGCCTGATGAGTGCGTTGACTGTGGCGCATGCGAGCCAGTGTGTCCGGTCGAAGCTATTTACTACGAAGATGATGTCCCTGGTCAGTGGAAAGATTTCAGCAAGGCTAATACTGAATTTTTCATTGAAATCGGTTCGCCAGGTGGTGCAAGCAAGGTCGGTCCAACAGGAACAGATCACCCTTCAGTATCCGCACTTCCACCAAAGAGCGAGTAAGCGTTGCGCGGCCAGCTCCCAGATTTTCCCTGGGATGCACTCGCACCATATGGAGATATTGCTAGATCTCATCCGCAAGGAATTATTGACCTTTCGCAAGGAACCCCTGTCGATTCGACCCCAGAATTTATCCAACAGGCATTTCGCGATGCATCAAATTCTCCAAGTTATCCAGTAACAGCTGGAACTCCCGAACTTCGTGCGGCAATTAAGAAGTGGGCGATTGAACGATTAGGGGCAAGTGGAGATTTTGATGTGCTACCACTGATTGGATCAAAAGAATTAGTTGCTTGGCTTCCAACAATTGTGGAATCTAAAAGAGTTTTAATTCCTGAAATTGCTTACCCGACTTACCATGTTGGCGCAGTACTAGCAGGAGCCGAATCCATCCCTGTAGCACTCGATGCAAAGAGCTGGCCCGCCGCTGATTTAGCGTGGTTGAACTCTCCATCAAATCCAACTGGACGAGTTCATAGTGATGCAGAAATCAAAGCGTGTATCGATTGGTCGCGCACCAATAAGGCTTTGTTGGTATCCGATGAGTGTTACTTAGAATTTGAACAATCGGCACATCCTGTTTCTGTGCTTTCACATACTGGGGGAGACAACACAAACATTTTGGCTATTCACTCGCTCTCAAAACGCTCATCAATGGCTGGATACCGTGCAGCATTTATGATTGGTGACTCAGAGCTAATCGCCAGAATTCGAGAGATTCGAAAGCATGGCGGAATGATGGTGCCACTACCTGTGCAGAAAGCCATGACAGTTGCATTATCTGATGACAAACATGTTGCCGAACAACGTGCCCGTTATAACGCACGAAAAGATGTGTTACGGCCAGTCCTAGAAGCAGCTGGATTTAAAATTGAGTTTAGTAATGCAGGTTTATATTTATGGTGCACTCGCAATGAAGATGCTTGGCAAAGTGTGTCATGGCTTGCAGATCGCGGAATCTTAGCCACCCCGGGATCCTTCTACGGTAGCCATGGGGCGCAGCATATTCGGATCGCGATGACAGCTACAGATGCGCAAATTGCTGCTGCTGCAGAACGAATAAAAGCTTAACCAATGGCTGTAGCAATTTTATTGGTTGGCGGCTTTGGTACGCGCCTGATGCCATTAACAAAAAACACACCAAAGCCAATGCTCACTGTTGCCGGAATACCGGTAACCGAACATCAAATAGCGATGGCAAAGTCAGCAGGTATCACTGAAATAGTTTTAGCCACTTCTTATCTTTCCGAAGTCTTTACTCCTTACTTTGGTAATGGTTCAAAGTGGGGTATAAAAATAAAGTACGCGGTTGAAAAAGAACCACTTGGAACAGGTGGAGCAATTCGAAATGCAGCACAATTGCTTGATTCTGATCAATCAGTAGTTGTTTTAAATGGCGATGTTTTGAGTTCTCACAATTTGGCGGAACAAATTCGCCAACATGAAGGACATGATGCCGATGCGACCTTGCACTTAACCCAAGTGCAGGATGCACGGGCATTTGGTTGTGTGCAAACAGATAACCAAGGCCGTGTGACGGCATTTTTAGAAAAAATGGAAGTCCCAGTCACAAATCAAATTAATGCTGGCTGTTATGTTTTTAATCCACGAGTGATTTCAACAATTCCACTGGACACCGTTGTCTCGGTCGAACGTGAAACATTTCCACAGTTAGTTGCACAGGGCGCTAAGGTTTTTGGATTTATTGAAACTGCATATTGGTTAGATATTGGCACACCACGAGCATTATTAAAGGCTTCGATCGATATCGTAAAGCGAACTGGTGAATTCTTGGCTATGCCAGGAGCAACAATTGATCCCACTGCAGTCATTACTGGGGGCAGCTGTATCGGAGCTACCTCATCGGTTGGGGCAGGGGCGGTTATTGAAAGCTCGATTATTGAGGCCGGTTGTGTGATTGCTCCGAATGCAAAAATTACCGACTCATTTGTCGCAGCTGGCACTGAAGTAGAAAATGGGGCAAAAATTGCCTCATCTTTTGTTACAAATAGCGAAATTCTTCCGATTCCTTAGAAATCAAGCGTAAATGTTCACCGAGGTGGCCAACTCTGGGCTTGACATGAGCGAGTTACAAGCGTGTAATTCACTCTTAAGAACGTCTTTTCCACGAGGGATGAGACAACGAAAGCTAATGGAGCATCGACGTTATGCCGATTCAACCCGCAGCCCAGAACTCCCCA
>DAISII010000068.1:0-5896 GCA_036822115.1 Candidatus Planktophila sp. | reverse complement strand
CTTATCGACGAGGCTCGGAGATTAGAACCTTCTCAAGAGCTTCAAACTCTTCGATGCACTTTCCAGAACCTTCAGCAACAGCATCCAATGGACGCTCTGCAATGTGAATTGGCATTCCGGTTTCTTTGCGAAGGCGCTCATCAAGTCCCTTAAGAAGCGCACCGCCACCAGTAAGTACAATGCCGCGATCCATTAGATCTGAGGCAAGCTCTGGTGGAGTTTTATCAAGTGTGCTCTTTACTGCATTAACAATTGCATTGACAGGCTCTTCAAGTGCTTTACGAATTTCAGCAGCTGAAACAACGATTGTCTTTGGCAGACCTGTTGCTAAATCGCGACCGCGAATTTCAGCATCATTTTCTCCAGCAAGTGGGTACGCAGATCCGATTGCCATCTTGATCTCTTCAGCTGTGCGCTCTCCTAGAAGTAGCGAGAATTCACGCTTAACCCAGTTAATAATCGATTGATCTAGCTCATCGCCACCAACACGAATTGATAGTGAGGTAACGATTCCGCCCAATGAAATAACTGCAACTTCGGTAGTACCGCCACCAATATCTACAACCATGTTTCCTGTTGGCTCGTGAATTGGAAGTCCGGCACCAATTGCCGCTGCCATTGGCTCTTCAATGATGTACACCTTACGCGCACCTGCTGCATAACCAGCATCCTTAACCGCACGTTGTTCGACACCTGTAATGCCTGATGGAACGCAAACAACAATACGTGGCTTAGCCAAATAACGACGACGGTGTACCTTTTGGATGAAGTAACGCAACATGCGCTCTGTTGTATCAAAGTCTGCGATCACGCCATCTTTTAGCGGACGAATTGCAACAATGTTTCCAGGAGTACGGCCAATCATCTTCTTTGCCTCAATACCAACAGCCAGAATTCCGCCTGTGTCTTGGTTTACAGCAACTACTGAAGGCTCGTTCAAAACAATGCCACGTCCGCGCACATAAACGAGCGTATTCGCTGTACCTAAGTCAACGGCCATATCGCGACCGATGAAGGACATTCTGCTTCCTTGTGACATTTTTACTCCTTGTACTTTTTTTGAGCGGGGAATTAATTCTTAGGAAAGAAAATTTGAATTTCACGTTCAGCTGATTCTGGAGAATCAGAGCCATGAACAATGTTTTGCACAACTTTGGTTCCTTGATCACGAGCAAGGTCGCCACGGATAGTTCCGGGAGCAGCAACAGTTGGATCTGTTACTCCTGCTAGCGAACGGAAACCTTCGATGACGCGATTACCAGTGGCAACGATTGCAACAATTGGGCCAGACATCATGAACTCGACAAGCGGTTCATAAAATGGTTTTCCAACATGTTCTGCATAATGCTTTTCTAATAATGCGCGATCTGCTTGCAGCATGCGCAAAGAATCAATTGCATATCCTTTAGCTTCGATACGCGAAATAACTTCACCAACTAAACCACGGGCAACGCCATCGGGCTTGACCAGGATAAGTGTCTTTTCTGTGCTCACCGCCCCAGTCTATTAGGGTTTTTTCGGCCCCGCAGCCAGCAGGGCAGCGCGAGCAGCCTCACCCTTGCGGCCCACAACGATGGCGGCCACCCACAGGCCAATCAAAACCACCCCAATAATGAAGAAGGATGGCTCAACAAATCCGAAGCCGATCATCGCTACTTGCATAATCCAACCAATGACAAATCCACCTGGGCGTCTTACAAGTCCAGCTGCAACAAAGAGCAAGAATGCGACTACGCAACCATAAATAATTGCAACGTTTGAAGCATTCTTCATGGCAATCAGGATTGCAAAGCCCATGGTCATGCTCTCGGCAATTAAGACTGATGCACCAAGAATTTTCACTTCGCAAACTTCTTTCGTAAATATGTACGAGCTTCGCCAACTGTGACAACAGAACCGGTGACAAGAATGCCAACTGTGTCTTCACTCAGTGGACGCACAGCATCTCCAACTGCTCTATCAAGTGCTGCTTCTAAATTTGAAACTTCAAACACACGATCTGCGCCAAAAATTTTAGTTGCAATCTTTTCTAATTCACCAGCTGGCATCGCACGTGATGAAGAACTTTGGGTAACAATGACATGATCAACAACTTGTTCTAACTCTTGGAATATTCCAGTTGCATCTTTATCCCCGAAAACACCAACAACAGCGATGATTTCATCAAAATTAAATTCGTTTAATAATGTCTCGGCCAACGCCTTTGCCCCATGTGGGTTGTGCGCAGCATCCAAAATCACCGTTGGCTCGCGATGTACGACTTCGCAGCGCCCCGGAGATGTCACTGCGGCAAAGCCAGCTCTGACGGCATCGATATCCAAGGGTTGATCCCCAAAGAAAGCCTCGACAGCGACCAAAGCTGATGCCGCGTTTGCTGCTTGGTGGCGACCATGCAATGGTAAAAAGATTTCATCGTAGGTGTCATGAATACCTTGGATCGTCAGCAACTGACCGCCTACGGCAACCGCCCTTGATGCAACTGAGTACTCAACGCCTTCGCGCACAACATCTGCGCCTACTTCTGCCGCCTTTCGGATTAACTCCTTGGCAGCCTCTGGCTCTTGCTGGGCAAGCACAACAAAGCCACCTTCTTTGATGATTCCAGCCTTAGTTGAAGCAATCTCATGCAAGGTATTGCCTAAATACTCCATGTGGTCAAAACCAATAGGCATCAATACAGAAACATCGGCTTCAACGACATTGGTTGCATCCCATTCTCCGCCCATGCCAACTTCAATAACCCCAACATCAACAGGGTGTTCGGCAAATGCTGCAAAAGCTAAAGCAGTAATCGCTTCAAAAAATGAGATCGGATGTTCAAACTTTGTATCCATTAAATCAAGGTATGCAGCAATGTCGTTATAAGAAAAAATTAATTCCTTCGGATCAATTGGCTGACCATTAATCGCAATGCGTTCGCGATAGGTTTCAAGATGCGGGCTAGTAAATCGTCCCGTGCGCAAACCATGGGCAAAGAGCAATGAATCAATCATGCGTGAGGTCGTTGTCTTACCGTTAGTGCCACCAATATGAATCGTTGGATATGTTAATTGTGGCGATCCCAGTAGATCTACAAGTGCGGCTATGCGTTCGGTTGTTGGAGCAATACGAGTTTCTGGCCAACGGGCAAGTAATGCTTGCTCAATTGCATCTACACGCTCTTGATCATCCGGTGAAATAATCATGCTTGTGGTAATCCTGCAAGTGCTGCCGTAATTCGTTCGATATCCGCAGTTGTCTTTTCAAGTCGTTCTCTAATTTCAACAACTACTTCTTCAGGAGCTTTAGCCATAAAGCCTTGGTTGTTCAGTTTAACTTCAGCTGTTTGCTTATCTTTTGTGGCTGTCATTAAATCTTTTTCAAGACGTGCTCGCTCTGCAACAACATCAATTGATCCAGTTAGGTCAAATTCAATTGTTACTCCGGCGGCTTCACACTTTGCACTCGGTGTTATATCCCCCAGTTCCATGCGCACAACAAAAGCAACAGCGGATGCATATTCTGCAATATCGCCCTTGGCGATGATGCGGCCCGGAATCTTTAGTGAACTCTTGATTCCTTGATCATTGCGGAAACGACGAACTTCGGTGATAACTTCTTGCAGCTGGGAAACAAGTTTTTCTGCCTTCTTATCTACGTGAGCGGCGTTCGCTTTTGGCCACTCAGCTACAACTAGCGACTCTCCCCCAGTAAAGGTCGTCCACATGTGCTCTGTAATAAATGGCATTACTGGATGCATTAAGCGGAATAACTGATCCAAGACATGACCAAGTACGCGCTTGGTGCCTTCAGCCTTTCCTGAAGCGAAGGCTTCCTTAGAAAGTTCTAGATACCAGTCACACAAGTCATCCCAGGCAAAGTGATACATCAATTCACACGCTCGTGAGAATTCATACTTTTCTAAAAGTTCGGTTGTTTCTTTAATTGTTTCGGATAGGCGACTAAGAATCCACTTATCGATTGCATTAAGCGAATCCACTGCAGGCAAATCACCGGAAACAGTTGCACCATTCATCATCGCAAAACGCGTTGCGTTCCAGAGCTTGGTTGCAAAGTTACGAGATCCGCCGATCCAGTCTTCTGCTAACGCCTGATCTGTGCCTGGATTAGCACCACGTGCCAAGGTAAAGCGCAACGCATCTGCCCCGTACTTATCCATGAATTCAATGGGATCCACAACGTTTCCGCGGCTCTTAGACATCTTCTTGCCAAATTGATCGCGCACTAAACCGTGCAACATGATTGTCTTAAAGGGTGCAACGCCATCCATTGCAAATGTAGACATCATCATCATGCGCACAACCCAGAAGAACAAAATGTCATAACCAGTAACAAGTACAGATGTTGGGTAGAACTTTGCAAGGTCTGCTGACTTTTCTGGCCAGCCAAATGTAGAAAATGCCCATTGGCCAGATGAGAACCAGGTATCTAGAACATCTGGATCCTGCGTCCAACCAGCAGGTGCGCTTTCATCAGGACCAACAACTACTACTTCTCCATTTGGTCCATACCAAACAGGAATTCGGTGACCCCACCACAACTGGCGCGAAATACACCAGTCGTGCATGTTGTCGACCCAATCAAAATAACGTGATGCAAGTGCTTCAGGTTCAATCTTTACCGCACCACTTCGCACCGCGTCTGCCGATGCCTTTGCCATAGGTGCAACCTTTACAAACCACTGCTTTGATAAACGGGGTTCGACGGTTGTATCGCAACGAGAACAGTGACCAACTGCGTGCATGTATGGACGCTTTTCCGCAACTACGCGTCCCATTTCCTTTAACTTCGCAACCACGGCTATACGTGCATCAAAGCGATCCATTCCATCAAACTCTGTACCGGTTCCATCCATGACTGCGTGCTCATTCATGATCACAACAAAGGGAACGTTGTGGCGCATCGCCATCTCAAAGTCATTGGGGTCATGTGCGGCTGTAACTTTTACAGCGCCAGTTCCAAAATCAGGATCTACTAATTCATCAGCAATAATCGGAATCATTCGGTTAACTAAAGGCAGTAAAACTTCGGTGCCCACCATGTGTTTGTATCGAGGATCATCTGGGTGCACGGCAACTGCGCCATCTCCCAGCATTGTTTCAGCTCGAGTTGTTGCAATCACGATGCTCTGTTCACCTTCGCCATAACGAATCTGAACGAATTCACCTGCATCATCTTGATGCTCAACTTCAATATCTGACAACGCTGTTAAGCATCGTGGGCACCAGTTGATAATTCTTTCTGCGCGATAAATTAGTTCTGCGTCATACATCCGCTTAAATATTGCTACGACAGCCTTGGACATTCCTTCATCCATAGTAAAACGTTCGCGAGACCAATCAACTGAAGATCCCAAACGCTTCATCTGTTCAAGAATCGCACCGCCTGATTCCTCTTTCCATTCCCAAACCTTTTTAACAAACTCTTCGCGGCCAAGATCATGGCGTGATTTACCACTGGCCGCTAATTGTTTTTCAACAACATTTTGAGTTGCAATACCTGCATGGTCCATGCCAGGCAACCACAAAACTTCAAAGCCTTGCATGCGTTTCATGCGCGATAAACAATCTTGCAATGTTTGATCTAGCGCGTGACCAATGTGTAATACGCCGGTGACATTGGGTGGTGGCAAAACAATTGAAAATGGTGGCTTGCTAGAAATTGCATCAGCTGTGAAATATCCGGCCTTCATCCACTTTTGATACAGGGGGGCTTCAATCTCGTTTGGCGAGAAGGCTGCGGCTAATTCATGGCTTGAAGACATAGTGCGCAGTCTAGATTATGCGCTCTTCTCCTCTGCACCTTTTGGTGCTCGTGAGCGCTTTGGACCAGTGTGATGTACCAATGTTGGCGCTCCACCAGATGTGATGCACTCCTTGGTGATAATCACCTTTTC
>DAISII010000067.1:0-5960 GCA_036822115.1 Candidatus Planktophila sp. | reverse complement strand
GTCCTATACCTACTTCACCTGGCGCACGAGTAAATTTGAATTAATGGATTACGGCCGCGAAGTTGCTGACACTACTAGCGCCTTCTTTAGGCCAAACTTCTGGGTGAACACTCCTGATATCAATCCTTTTCATCTGCAAAGTGGCAACCCTGCAATGTTTGCACTGCGCGCAGTATTAGCTTCAACTCTTTCGCCTTCGTGGGGAATGTATGCCGGATATGAATTGTATGAACATCGCGCCTTTAAAGAAGGCGGCGAGGAGTACATGGACTCTGAAAAGTATGAAATTAAAGTGCGTGACTGGGATGGGGCAGCAAAAAAGGGTTTGACTCTTGCTCCATTTGTCGCGCAACTGAACTCAATTCGCAAAGCACATCCCGCTCTGCAACGTTTACGAAATCTTACTTTTCACGACACAGATTCAGATGCGATCATTGCTTATTCCAAGCGCGAAGGAAAAGACTTGATCTTAGTAGTTGTTAACCTGGACCCAAGCTTTGCGCAAGGAACAACCGTGCACTGGAACATGGCTGCACTGGGTATTGCTGCCCAAGATTTTGAAGTTAAGGATTTGCTAGACGGATCTTCGATGACCTGGAATCCACATACCTTCGTTTCACTTAACCCAACTCGCCCTGTGGGGAAGGTTGCACATATTGTGCAAGTAAAGATTTAGCAATGGGCATTTTTTCTAAGTTATTTGCAAAAAGTCACCAAGGCGAAGTAGCAACTGCTTCATACCTGAATCCTCATTCATCGTTAGGTGAATTAGATCTGTACTTGATCGGCGAAGGTCGGCACGAGCAACTATGGAAAGCACTTGGCGCACAAGTAAAACGTGATGAATCTGGCGTATTGCTGGGTACGGCTTTTTCAGTGTGGGCACCTAACGCACGCGCAGTTTCCTTAATCGGAGACCACAATTACTGGGATCGCAACATTCACCAAATGCTTCGAATTGGATCATCTGGAATCTGGGAAATCTTTGTTGCAGATATTTCTGCAGGCACAAAATACAAGTTCGCCGTTTGTGGGATCGATGGTCGTTGGGTGGATCACGCAGATCCAATGGCGAGGGCAACAGAAATTCCACCATTAACAGCATCGGTCGTAGAAGAATCAACATATGCATGGAATGACGCCGCTTGGCTCGAAAAGCGTTCTCAGTTTCAATCGTGGCGATCTGCTGTATCTGTGTACGAAGTCCATCTAGGGTCATGGAAACTCGGTTTGAGTTATCGCGAACTAGCAACTGAACTAGTTGACTATGTAAACCAACAAGGATTTACACATGTTGAATTCTTGCCGGTTACTGAACATCCTTATGGTCCTTCGTGGGGATATCAAGTGACTTCCTTCTTTGCCCCAACTTCACGATTTGGTTCACCTGATGAGTTCAAATTCTTAGTAGATGCTCTTCATATGGCCGGAATTGGTGTCATCTTGGATTGGGTTCCTGCCCACTTTCCCAAAGATGAATGGGCACTAGCCAAGTTTGATGGGACAGCGCTATACGAGCATGCCGATCCTCGACTTGGAGAACATCCGGACTGGGGCACGCTTATCTTTAACTTTGGCAGAAGCGAAGTTCGCAACTTCTTAGTTGCAAGTGCTTTGTACTGGCTTACTGAATATCACATCGATGGATTACGCGTAGATGCCGTTGCATCCATGTTGTACTTGGATTATTCACGTGAAGAAGGTCAATGGCTTCCAAATAAAAATGGAGGTCGAGAAAATCTTGAAGCGGTACAGCTGTTACAAGAAGCTACTTCTACAGCCTATAAAACACACCCAGGAATCATGATGATCGCCGAAGAATCAACGGCATGGTCAGGGGTTACTGGGGACACATCAGGTGGTGGGCTTGGATTTGGCTTTAAGTGGAACATGGGCTGGATGCATGACACCTTGCAGTACTTGCAGCACGAACCAATTCACCGTGTCTATCACCATAACGAGTTAACTTTCTCAATTCTTTACGCATGGAGTGAAAACTTCATGCTGCCGTTGTCTCATGATGAAGTTGTACATGGCAAGGGTCAGCTAGTAAATAAGTTCCCCGGAGATCGTTGGCAAAAAGTTGCAACATTGCGAGCCCTGTATGGATTTATGTGGGCGCACCCTGGCAAGAAGTTATTGTTTATGGGTAGTGAGTTTGCACAAAATGATGAGTGGAGCGAAAGCGCTGGATTGCAGTGGCACTTAACTGAGTTTGCAGAACATCTAGGCGTGCAACGTGTTGTCTCTGATCTTAACGCGGTCTACAAACAAACCCCTGCGCTGTGGGAAAGAGATACCAACCCCGAGGGCTTTAGCTGGTTAGTTAATAGCGATGGAGCGGCAAATGTTGTGGCATTTACTCGCTGGGATGATCACGCTACACCGCTTGTTAGTGTCACAAACTTCTCACCCGTTCCTCACGAAAGTTATCAATTGCCATTTCCTGGGGCTGGGACCTGGACAGAAGTATTCAATACTGATGATCCTGCATACGGTGGAAGTGGCGTTCACAATGAACGGGTTGTAGTCAGTCAATCTCAGATGGCTTCGGTGAGAATTCCACCGCTAGCAACTGTATGGTTTAAGCGTTCTTAAAAATCTTAGAAAAATAAGGAACTGCAAGAAGCATTAATGCGGGTATGCACAGTGCAATTGCAAGTGAAGTCGCCTGAGCTGTCCAGGCAATTACCCAGCGCATAACAAAGACAAGAGCGATGTTTATGACCCCAATTTGGCCAATTACTATGCTGGCAGGAAATCGTGATCTGGAATTAGCTGCATTCATCATGCTTGGTCCCAAAAATGAGGAACCAATGCCCGCAAATGTGAAAGATATCGAAAGAATGACAAGTGCAAGCATCTGGTTATCGCCTCCTATTGCACTTACTAAACCAATTCCAATCAGGAATGAGCCGCCAGAGACCAACGATGCAACTTTACTGAGCTGCTGCATGGAATAACGGGGTAATAGGCGATGAAAGTTAAGGCGACCAACGATCATAGTGAGGGTAAAGAGAATAAAAGGTAGTGTGTGAATACCGCTGAGAATTCCTAGATCCTCTTTCAGGAATATTGCCGACCAATCACCAACTGCAAACTCCAACATAATTACACAGAGCAGGCCTCCGGAAACTAACATGTCAAAGTTAAACCCTTTAAAGGTTTCACGTAATTTTAGATCTGACTCTGGATTCTCATTTGGTTTGACTAAATTAGGTGTCATAGTGCTAATTGTGCGCAACATAATTACTTGGCACCCTATTGCGATGACAGCGATATGAAATTCGATAGAAACCAGACCAACTAAAAAACCTGCGATGACAGAAGTTAGAAGTGCTCCAGCGCTCCAAAAACCACTCAATAAGGTGATAACTTGCTTCTTGGTTCTGTCTTGGAAGCTAAAGCCTTGTGAATTAACAGATATATGAAATGCTGAAATTCCTGCCCCTTGGACAACCATAAAAATTAGAAATATAAATGAAGATGTTGTCTGACTTAAAACAATTATGCTGAGTGCAAAAGTAAAAGAGGCAAATTGCAACATTGGTTTTGCGCCGTATTTGTGGACTAGGTGCCCCACGGTTAATAGTGCAGCAGCATTACCAATAGCACCTAAGCTAAGTAATGATCCAAATTCACCATTGGATAACCCCAAGTGAGCTTTAACTTCGGGAAATCGCGGGACCCAGCTCATGATTGAGAGGCCAAACAAGAAGAAAATTACCTTAAGCCCTTTGAGTTCCACTTCTTGAGTAAGCATTAGAAAAGCGCACTGGCTAACTCTTTACGGGCTGCTGCTAAACGGGGATCTGATGGGTCTACCAAGGCAAATAGTTCTAGAAGGTGATTCTTAATCTTGGTGCGGTCATCACCCTGTGTTGCTTTAACAGCATGAAGCAGCCGAGTGAAAGCTGCTTCAACTCCACCATTAACAATT
Organism: Candidatus Planktophila sp.; assembly: GCA_036822115.1. GTDB lineage: Bacteria > Actinomycetota > Actinomycetes > Nanopelagicales > Nanopelagicaceae > Planktophila. Next base: position 2,020 of record DAISII010000067.1, on the reverse strand, counting down.
TCAACATCTGCAGCTTTTAACTGAAGATCGATATCCGCAGGTGCTGCAGTAGATTGGGAAATTACAGTATTCAGATCCAGGCCCTGAGTGCGCATCAACAACTGTGTCTGGGCTAGACCAAGTTTTGCTAAATTTTCAGTAGGCTTTCTGGCAAGCCATTTCTTGTAGGCAACCTCGGCAGCACTGTAATCACCAGACTCAAGTGCGTTCATTGCATCAACTTCTTCAGGTTCAATCTGCTCTACTGGAGCCTCACCGACTCCTTGTTCAGCTGCAAGAGTTAGAACTTTATCTATAACCATTTTCACTTGAGCTTCGGGATAAGCCTGTTCAAACAGAGGAACCATTTGTTCAGCAATTATTGCAACCGCGTACGGTACAGATTTAGTCTGAAATGCCTGGCCAACTTCTGGATTTGCATCAATGTCCACATGAGCTAATGCGAAGGCTGCTTTATAATCAACTTCGAGTTTGCCAAGAGTCTTAACCATGTTCACAGATTCTGGGCTACGAGATGTCCACATTAAGACAATGACTGGACGTGTCAGAGATAGCGGCAAAATCTCGGAACTTAAATTTTCAACAGTTACTGTGATGCCGGGCATCGGAGTTGAAGGATCAACCTTTGGCTTAGTAAGTGAACTTAAATCAAAGGCTTGCCCAAAATTTGGTGGCAAACTCATGACACCATCCTATCGATTAAAGAACTATGTCCACGCCTGAGTCTCGACGCAGCGGCAAGATCTCAGCGCAATAATTATCAGCAGCAACCTCTAATCCCACATCGTGCCCCGCTTTTTCACTTAAATACCAGCGATTTTCAAGGATTTCATGAAACATTTGCGCACGTTCAACACGACCGCGCATATCTGCAGGAACACGTGAAATCACGGTTTCGAAAACTTCAGTAAGCCATTGTTTTGCCATTTCTTGTGCTGACAATCCCAATTTGTTTTCACGCGCTCTGTATCGATCAAATGATGCAAGCAATCCCTTTGCCTGAAGTTCTTCTGTCTCTAACCCCATTAATTCGCGCAAGCGCTGTGTGTGATATCCAGCGGCAACTAACTTGGGTTGGAAAGAAAGCATTTGTGTATCGCCATCGATTGTTACCGCAACTTCTTCAACAGCAAATCCAAGATCGTGTAGTTGACGCATTGCACGTTCAACTGCGTGGCGATCCTTTGGATCTAATAATTGACGTTCCTTTAGGGCTGCCCAGATTCTGCGATAACGACGGATTACCGCCTCTGCTGCACGAACTGGATCCATCCCAGGATACAAAACACCTGACAAGGCAAGATCTTCAAGTTCGGCGGCAACATTGAAGTGAACAATATCTAAATCATGTTCACGTTGTCCATCGCTGAGAGTCTTTTGGAACTCACCTGTTTCGGCATCAACTAAATATGCTGCAAAGCCTTCAGCATCGCGACGGAACAAGGTATTAGATAATGAGCAATCGCCCCACCAAAATCCCAGCAGATGTAAACGAACCAAGAGCAATGCAAGACCACTTGCCATGGTTGTAATCTCGTGAGCAGTTACCGCACCAGACAACAGAACTCGATATGGCAATGAGTATGGCAAGAAACGCGTAACGATTGCACACGGGAGTTCTTCACCATTAGCGTCAGTCCGACCCTCAACTACAGCAACTTGTTCAACACAAGGAGCATTCAGCTGAGATAACTGCCGCAAAATTACATATTCGCGGTTAGCAAACTCTGACACTGTTTCTTTAACCGCATAGACCTCGGCATCTGGGTCATCGCTAGCTCGCACAAGACGCACAACGTGCCTAGAAATACCGCGTTTTTCAGCAAGAGCTGGGTCTTCTGGCCACTCTTCCAGGGGTAGGTGCCAGGGCAGCCCTGTAACAGAGGCGATCTCCTCGCCTAAACCTGTAATACGTAGCGCCATAGACCGTATTCTCTCTCATAATTGTTACTAGAACATGAACACCACGTCTCAATAAGAGTGATCTATGCACTTTAGAATGTAACCATGGCAATTACAC
>DAISII010000066.1:0-6023 GCA_036822115.1 Candidatus Planktophila sp. | reverse complement strand
CTTCCTGTCTCAGGCAATAAAGAACCAATCTTTAGAGGACCAGATGCTGTTCCTCCTCCACCGCAACCAGCAAGTACCAAGCTGGTTACTGCAGCAGCGACTAAAATCGCTGCTTTGTTGAATTTCTGCATTTTTTCTCCTTTAGTAAGTTACATTTTCAAAGATATCTAGATGATCTTCAAAAAGGTTGTTCGAAGTGTAACTAGCGGCTTTGGATAGGTAAATACTTTTCTGGGAGAGATTTGAGAGCCGAATCGGGCTAAATCCAGGAGTAAGGGCCAAGCCAACCAAGCCCTGGTTTTGAGATTTCTTGAGGCTTACTTATCGGGTACCGCATTGGGGTTAACAACCGCCTCGGCTACATCCTTCATTGATATTCGACGATCCATGGCAGCTCTTTGAATCCATGAGAACGCCTCGGGTTCTGAAAGATTTAGAGCCTTCATTAAAATTCCTTTAGCACGATCAATTAGTTTGCGGGTTTCTAGGCGATCATGAAGATCTGCAACTTCAGCAGCTAAAGACTTCATCTGCAGATGCCTACTAATTGCAATTTCAATTGCTGGCATTAGGTCGCCAATTGTAAATGGCTTAACCACATATGCCATGACTCCAGCATCGCGTGCGCGATCTACTAACTCTTTTTGGGAAAAAGCGGTCAGCATCAATACTGGTGCGATTTCGATGATTTTTTCCGCCGCCGAAATTCCGTCAAGAATTGGCATCTTGACATCAAGAATTGCAAGATCAGGTTTGTGTTGTATAGCTAGGTCGATTGCCTCTTGCCCATTTGTAGCTTGGGCGACAACCTCATATCCGGCACCTTGTAACATTTCGACAAGATCCATTCGAATCAACGCTTCATCTTCGGCGACCAGGATTCGAACACTCATGTTCAACAGATCCCTTCACGAGCTTAAGGTAGAAGTGCCTCGAGTCGGATTCGAACCGACACTATGCAGTGTTTGAGACTGCCCTCTCTACCGTTGGAGTACCGAGGCCTTTGCTTGGGCAATCTTAGCGGTAAGCGGCAACCACTCCACCAACAGCATCGCCTACGCGGTGAACGCGCATAGCATTTGTTGAACCAGGAATTCCTGGAGGTGAACCGGCAACGATTACTACATTTTCGCCCTCATGTGCGCGACCAGATTGAATTAACAATGTATCCGCCTGCTTAACCATCTCATCGGTGTGCTTAACCATTGGAGTTACCTCTGGCTCTACACCCCATGACAATGCAAGGCGGTTGTATGTACCAATATCTGGAGTAAAGGCAAGGATTGGAATTGGTGATCGTAAGCGAGCCATGCGACGAGCTGAGTCACCAGATTGGGTAAAGGTAACTAAGTATTTAGCACCGACAATCGCGCCTACTTCAGAAGCGGCGCGTGTTATTGCGCCACCCTTTGTCTTTGGAGTTGTACGCAACGGGCGAATCATTTCAAATCCACCCTCTTCTGTGCGAGCAATAATACGAGCCATTGTTGCAACTGTTTCGATAGCAAAGGCACCAACAGATGTTTCGCCGGATAACATCAACGCATCGGCGCCATCTAGAACAGCGTTTGCACAATCTGTAGCTTCTGCTCTGGTTGGCGAAGAGTTAGTGATCATCGAATCCAACATTTGAGTAGCAACAATTACTGGCTTTGCTGCTTCACGTGCAAGTTCGATACAACGCTTCTGAACTAGCGGTACATCTTCAATTGGAAGTTCCACACCAAGATCTCCACGAGCAACCATGATGCCGTCAAAGGCGTTAACGATTTCTTGCAAATTTTCAACCGCTTGTGGCTTTTCAATCTTTGCAATTACCGGAATTCGGAATCCAACTTCGTCCATGATTGCATGAACATCATCGACATCGGCTGCGTTACGAACGAATGAGAGAGCAATGAAGTCTGCACCCGCACGAAGTCCCCACCGTAAATCCTCTTTATCTTTTTCAGAAAGTGCTGGCACGGAAACAGCAACACCAGGCAAGTTGATTCCCTTGTTATTGCTTACAGTGCCTGGCTGAATAACCTTTGTAACAACATCGTTGCCATTAACTTCAACAACTTCGACCGTTACCTTTCCATCATCAATAAGGATGCGATCTCCTGGCTTGCAATCTCCTGGTAGACCTTTGTATGTGGTGCCAACACGATCTTTGGTGCCTTCTACTTCATCAATGGTGATTGTAAAAATATCGCCACGTTCTAATTCGTGTGGACCGTTTGCAAAGCGAGCAAGACGAATCTTTGGGCCTTGAAGATCAACCAGGATTGCAACGGGCACGCCAGCTTCTTTAGAAGCAGCGCGCACGCGATCCAGACGAGTTTGATGCTCGTCATATCCCCCGTGTGACAGGTTAAGGCGAGCCATATTCATGCCCGCCTCGATGAGCTCCTTTACCTTCTCTGGGGATTCAACAGCTGGACCCATCGTGCAAACAATTTTCGCTCTACGCATGACTCAACCTTAAACCATCAATGGACGGTCAGTTGGCGCTACGGGCGCTGCCAGTTGCGTACGACCAGTGAGATATCTATCAACCGCCGCAGCCGTGCTTCGTCCTTCAGCAATTGCCCACACGATCAAGGATTGACCACGTCCAGCATCGCCTGCCACAAATACGCCTTCTTCAGTTGATTGAAAATTCTTATCGCGTTTGATCATGCCACGCTCATCTAATTGCACTTCAAGCTGAGTAAGCAAAGGAGATTTTTCTGGTCCCGTAAATCCCATTGCCATGAAGACAAAATCGCACTTAATTTCCTTCTCAGTTCCTGCAACTGGTGCGAATTTGCCATCAATAAATTCAGTTTCCACAATTTTAATAGCACGAAGATTTCCTTGCTCATCACCTAAGAACTCTTCGGTACTGACAGCAAATACTCGATTGTCATTTTCCTCGTGAGCGCTGGAAACGCGATAAATCATCGGGTAGGTCGGCCATGGCTGTCCTGATGGTCGTTCCTCTGTTGGACGAGGCATGATTTCAAGTTGAGTAATGCTTGCAGCACCTTGACGAATTGATGTACCTAAACAATCTGCACCTGTATCGCCACCACCAAGAATGACAACATGTTTACCAGCAACATTTATATCTGGGTTTTCAACCTCACCAAGTGCTTGCTTATTTCCCCATGGCAAAAATTCCATTGCTTGATAAATACCTTTGTAATCACGACCCTTAATCGGAAGATCTCTCCACTGCGTTGCGCCAACTGCCAAAACAATCGCGTCATACTTCTTGCGCAAATCAGAACCGGTTAGCCCTACGCCAACATCAACGCCCGGACGAAAACGGGTTCCCTCTTTTTCCATTTGTTCTAAGCGACGATCAAGAATGTGCTTTTCCATTTTGAATTCGGGAATTCCATAACGAAGCAGTCCACCAATTTTGTCCGCGCGATCGTAAACCGCAACTGTGTGCCCCGCTCGCGTTAATTGCTGCGCCGCAGCAAGTCCTGCGGGCCCTGAACCAATGACAGCAACAGTTTTACCCGTTAAACGATCAGGTGCCATGGGTTTCACATTGCCGGCATCAAATGCTTCTTCAATTGTGCGTAGCTCAATCTGTTTAATCGTTACGGCATCACGGTTAATTGCAACAACACATGCAGTTTCGCATGGGGCAGGACATAAACGTCCAGTGAACTCTGGGAAGTTATTGGTAGCGTGCAAACGATCAATAGCCTCCTCTTTATCGCCGCGCCAGATCAAGTCATTCCATTCCGGAATCAAATTACCCAGTGGGCACCCGTTGTGACAGAAAGGAATTCCACAATCCATGCAGCGACCAGCCTGCTTTTGTAGATGTTCAAAACTTTGCGGTTGATATACTTCGCGCCAGTCTTGGATGCGAACATCAACTGGTCGACGAGTAGGTGTCTCGCGCGGAGTTGTCATAAATCCTTTTGGATCAGCCATTTGCTGCAACCTCCATCACTAGTGCATCTGCTGGTAGTCCTTCGCGAACCGCCCGTTCCATTGCGGCAAGTACGCGTGCATAGTCACGAGGCATGATCAGCGAAATTCTGCCAATACTCTTGTGCCAATCTTTTAATAGTGCAGAAGCAATTTCAGAACCTGTTTCAGCGACGTAGGAAGAAATGTGTGCCTTTAGGATCTCTTTCTGATCATCCGGAACAGCCAATACATCAACCATGTCAGTATTTACATTGGCAGTATCAAGGTCTAGCACAAAAGCACGTCCGCCTGACATTCCTGCTGCAATATTGCGACCTGTAGGTCCCAAAACGACAACTGTTCCACCGGTCATGTATTCACAACCATGATCTCCAATGCCTTCAACGATAGCGAGTGCTCCAGAGTTACGCACGCAGAACCTTTCTCCGACAACGCCACGAATAAAGATTTCACCAGCTGTTGCACCGTAACCAATAACATTTCCAGCAATTACATTGTTATGAGATGCAAATGATGCTTTTTCATCTGGGCGCACAATAACTCGTCCGCCAGAAATTCCTTTGCCAACATAATCATTTGAATCACCGTACAAACGAAGAGTTAAACCCTTCGGAATAAAAGCACCTAATGACTGACCAGCAGACCCATGTAATGTCACATCGATGGTTCCTTCGGGTAGTCCCTCTGCGCCGTACTTGCGTGTTATCTCTGCACCAAGCATTGTTCCAACTGTGCGATTTACATTTCGCACCGGCACATCAATTCTGACCGGTTCACCCTTAGTAAGGGCAGCTTCTGACAGCTTGATCAATGTATTATCCAGTGCGGCATCTAATCCATGATCTTGGGTGATCGTGTTGTGCAATGGACTATCAACAGCAGGGCGCACCAATAATGGCTCAAGATTAAGACCTGATGCTTTCCAGTGATCTACCGCTTTTCGAGTATCAAGGAACTCAACATGACCAACAGCTTCAAGCAGAGTACGGAAGCCAAGTTGAGCCAAAATTTCACGAACTTCTTCAGCAATGTATTCAAAGAAAGTTTCGACAAATTCAGGCTTGCCCGTAAAGTTTTTGCGTAGCTCTGGATTTTGTGTTGCGACACCAACAGGGCAGGTATCCAAATGACATACGCGCATCATGATGCAACCAGAAACAACTAGTGGGGCTGTAGCAAAGCCAAACTCTTCAGCACCTAGCAAGGCAGCGATCACAACATCGCGACCAGTTTTTAACTGCCCGTCTGTCTGAACAACAATGCGATCGCGCAAACCATTAAGCAACAAGGTCTGTTGGGTTTCGGCAAGACCTAACTCCCATGGCGCGCCTGCGTGCTTCAATGATGTAAGCGGTGAGGCACCGGTTCCACCATCATGACCAGAGATCAAAACAACATCTGCATGTGCTTTAGAAACACCAGCCGCAACGGTTCCGACACCGACTTCTGCAACCAACTTAACGTGAACGCGAGCATTCTTATTCGCGTTCTTCAGATCATGAATCAACTGCGCAAGATCTTCAATTGAGTAAATATCGTGATGCGGCGGCGGAGAAATCAAACCAACACCAGGAGTTGAGTAACGCACTTTGGCGATCCAAGGATAAACCTTATTTCCAGGTAGTTGTCCGCCTTCGCCAGGTTTTGCACCCTGCGCAATTTTTATCTGAATATCATCAGCGTTAACTAGGTAATCGCTGGTGACGCCAAATCGACCGCTCGCAACTTGTTTGATTGCGCTGCGCTTAGAGTCTCCATTTGCCATCGGAATAGTTCGAGTTGGGTCTTCCCCACCTTCACCGGTGTTGGATTTTCCGCCGAGTCGGTTCATTGCAATCGCTAAAGTTTCATGTGCTTCTTGCGAAATTGAACCGTAAGACATCGCGCCAGTTGAGAAACGCTTTACGATCTCTGAGATTGGCTCTACTTCATCAATTGAAATGGCAGGCCGCTCTCCTTCTTTAAAGGTGAAGAGTCCACGCAGGGTCATCAGCTCTTTGCTTTGAGTATCTACCTTGCTGGTGTAACGCTTAAAGATGTCATAACGCTTGGAACGCGTGGAGTGCTGCAAAGTGAAAACAGTTTCGGGATTAAATAGATGT
>DAISII010000065.1:0-6054 GCA_036822115.1 Candidatus Planktophila sp. | reverse complement strand
GGCTTTTTTGAGCGGAATCGGAATATTACCCTAAAACCACTACTAATGGAAGCAAACTGCGCTTCGACCCCTACATCTTGTGTTAACTATAAAGCATTGGTTGAGGATTTTCCTGTCGAGTAGGTTAAAAGTATCTGAACGGCGTGTCGCAACCGTTACGCACCTACTTCACAGGAACGCGCAACCTCTGTCCAGCCTGTAGATCAAAGCCTGTGAGATTATTTGCCTCGCGAATATCGTTAACCATGCCCTGCACATCCCCCGTTGCATAGGCGGCAGCGACAGACCACAGGGTTTCACCTGGAGCCGCAACGACGATCTCGTATGAAGGCGCTGTGCTTGCCTCGACCTGTCCGGCCCCGGACTGAGAAGCAAAGCCAGCTGCCATCACAACGGTCAGCGAAAGAACAACAAAGGTGCGAGCAAGTCGACCACGGCGAGTAATGCCACCGGACGGATTGGCCTGAAGTGCTTGATTTACAATGCTTTTAGAGGTTGTTGTATCAAACCCTGTTGTAAATGTTACTGCGCTCATTGTGTACTCCTGCTGTCTTACCTTGGGGAAGGTATTCGAACAACTGTTCGAATAAGACAATTAAACACCCTCCCACTGACAAATAGCAAGAAAAATTCGAACAGGTGTTTGAATTTTTGGTGAACATGTGTCACCCTAAGGACATGCCAAAAAAGAATGACGCTGTAATTATCGAACTTCCAGACAGCCCCGAAGGCCCACACGGCCTGACCTCCCGCCAGCTCAAGATCCTTGGCGCGATCAAAGATGCAGTTGAAAACAACGGCTATCCACCTTCAATGCGAGAAATCGGCGTTGTCGCTGGCCTGACCTCCCCTGCCTCAGTGAAGTACCAATTAGAAGCACTCGAGAAAAAGGGCTTTATCCGCCGCGACCCAACTCGTGGCCGCGCACTAGAAGTTTTGATGCCCGATGAAAAAACCGCCGAGAACTCAACACCAGTTGATGCAACTCGCTACATCCCATTGGTCGGTCGCATCGCAGCCGGTGGTCCAATTACTGCTGAGCAATCTGTTGAAGAGACCTTCCCACTTCCAGAATCACTTGTTGGTAGCGGTGATTTATTTATGCTCAAAGTCGTCGGTGAATCCATGATTAACGCAGCTATTTGCGATGGCGATTACGTTGTTATTCGTTCTCAAAAGGATTGCAACAACGGTGAAATCGTTGCAGCGATGATTGATGGCGAAGCAACTGTTAAGACTTTCTCACGCAAGAACGGCCACATTTGGCTACTTCCTGCCAACGATGATTTCGCTCCTATCGATGGAGACCACTGCGAGATCCTAGGAAAAGTTACAGCGGTACTTCGTTCAGTTCGCTAACTAACCTGCTGTCCCAAAGCCAGGGCTCGGGACAGAAAATCGTTATCTATTTGCCCTGACTGCGCTCAATTCTATGAGTACGGTTTGTCCATGCAGGTCCAAGATAGTGAACTCGCTCATCAATTCAAGGGTGAGAGCCCTATACGCACTTTGCGATACATGCTCAGTGGGCAAAGAAAAAATATTGCCTTAGCTGTCGTATTTTTCTCTATCAAACACTCCCCTGCCTGGTTGATACCAGTGATTACTGCAAATTTAATTGACATCGTCGTCCAAAAGAAATCAACCACAGACTTTGCCATTAATTCAGTGGCTTTAATTATTGTCGTGGCACAAAACTTTCCAACCAACCATTTATATGTGCGATTTTTAACTACCGCAATTAGGGATACTGAAAATAGATTGCGTTCGGCGCTCGTAGTTCGAATGCAGCAATTAAGTATTGGTTACTACCAAAAAACTAATGCAGGAGCCTTGCAGACAAAGGTTGTCCGCGATGTGGAAAACATTGAACAAATGCTGCGCCACATGTCAGATGGTGGTTTAGCTGCCATAAACGGACTAATTGGCGCAATAGTTGTCACCGCTATCAGGGTTCCTAACTTTTTAATCTTTTTTATTCTCGTTGCACCAATTGCCTCAATAACCATTATCAGGCTTCGTAAATCACTCAATGAATACAACGAAGACTTCCGCGGACAAATTGAGAAAATGTCATCTCGTGTCAATGAAATGACAACTCTGCTAACAGTGACTCGCGCACATGGTTTAGAACGTCGCGCAGTTGGACGGATGAAAGATTCCTTTGCCTCTGTACAAGTGGCAGGCTTAAAGCTTGACCGAATCAATGGTCGCTTTAACGCCGCAGCCTGGGTTACTTTTCAGCTTGCTAACGTTTTGTGTTTAATTCTTTCTGCCTACTTTGCTCTTAACAATAAATTTGGAATTTCAGCAGGTGACGTTGTTCTACTCACTTCCAACTTCGGAATGCTAATCGGATCGATTATCTTGCTCGCTAGCCTTGCTCCTGCAATCTCTAAAGGCTTCGCTTCCATTACCTCTTTAGGTGAGGTGCTGGAGTCACCAGATCTTGAGGTTAATGATGGTAAAAAGAGCGTTGATTCAGTAAACGGAGTTGTTGAATTTTCCGGTGTGAATTTCACATACCCAACTAACCACAAGCCTTCTTTGTCAGATATTTCATTCTCCGCCGAACCCGGAAAAATGATCGCACTTGTTGGGCCATCGGGTTCTGGAAAATCAACCTTGATCAACTTAGTCATCGGCTTCTTGCGTCCAACACAAGGATCGATTCGGATAGATGGTGCCGACTATAAAAATCTTGACCTGCGTACCGTCAGAAAATTCTTATCTGTTGTTCCGCAAGAATCTGTTTTGTTTGATGGAACTATCGCTGAAAATATTTCGTATGGCTTAAGCGATGTCAGTTCTTCTGAAATCGAAGCTGCATTGCGTGATGCCAATGCGTGGGATTTTGTCCAAGCTTTTGATGATGGGGTCGACACAATCGTTGGCGAGCGCGGAGCCCGGCTTAGTGGTGGTCAAAAACAACGGCTAGCAATTGCGCGAGCCTTGATCAGAAATCCCCGAATTTTGATTTTAGATGAGGCAACTTCAGCCCTAGATTCTGAATCAGAAAAATTGATTCAAGATGCATTGTCTCGACTCATGAAAGATCGCACGACATTTGTAGTAGCCCATAGGCTTTCTACGGTTCAGGAAGCCGATCAAATCCTAGTTTTGGATGAAGGCAGAATCGTCGAATCAGGAACACATAGCCAACTACTAACGCATCAAGGGGTTTATCGACGCCTTTACGATGCGCAATCCTTTATTCAGTAATCCAAAGAGCAGCAGAAAAGAAGTGGAGTAATCATGTTAGTTGGGGCAAGTAGAGATGTACTTGAAAAGCTGCAGGTGCCTTTAACCAAATCTGCTGACTTTGAAAAATTTTGGAGCACAACCTTAGATACATGCCTGCCACAGGCGACTGCGCCTGTTTTAGTTGATCACCCAACACCAATGAAGCATGTAGCTGTTAAAGATGTATCTGTTGCGGGCTTCAATGGTGACCCAATAAAAGGCTGGTTTCTTGCCTCGAAAAGCGCAGATGCCCAAACACCGTGCATTGTTATGTATGACGGGTACGGAGGCGGTCGCGGACTCCCCCACGAATGGTTGTTCTGGGTCAATGTTGGCTATCGCGTTTTAGTCATGGACACTCGCGGGCAGGGTGGTGGATTTAGATTAAGCGACACCGCCGATGGCGCATATCCGCGTGCTTCGCAAACTCCTGGCTTTATGACTTCTGGTGTCCTCAACAAAGATGATTATTACTATCGCCGAGTCTTTGTTGATGCCGTTGCATTTATTAATGCCGCTCAACAACTGCCGGGTGTAAATCCTGATCGAATTATTGTGGCTGGTGGAAGCCAGGGTGGTGGAATTTCTTTAGCTGCTGCATCGCTTTCAAATAAAGTTTTTGCCGCAATGCCTGATGTTCCATTTTTGTGCAACTACAAAAAAGCAACTGAAATGGTTGATACCTATCCATATCACGAAATTACTGCCTACTGCAGAATCCATCGCGACAAGGTTGAACAAGTCTTTGCCACACTTTCATACTTTGATTGCATGAATCTAGTAACGATGGCTACCTGTCCGGCATTAATTTCCATTGGAATGCATGATCCTGTCTGCCCACCTGACACTATTTTTGCTATGCGAAATCACTATGCAGGTCCTGTGACAACTGAAATATACGAATACAACACACACGAAGGCGGAAGTGTTGCCCATCAATTGATCCAGGCGCAGTGGCTTTCGGCACTACTAGAAAAGGGACAGTAAATGATTAAAGCTGATGAAAATTTAGGGTACGGATTCAATGCGCAATGGGCATACTCTCGGGGGCACATGCCCGCTGCGCTTCCAGCAGATACCCGCATGCTCGACTTCATGGCTAAATACGATTTTAAATTCCTAAGACTTCCCACTGATTACAGGTTTTGGATCGATGATCTAGAAGGCCCTATTCACGAGAGTTTCTTACAATTAATCGATTCTTATGTACACGAGTCAGTTTCTCGCGGAATTCACATCAGCCTTAATCTGCATAGAGCACCTGGATATTGCATCAATGGTTGGGAACAAGAAAGTACGAATTTGTGGGCAGATGAAGCACCGCAAAAAACCTTTCATCGTTTATGGGAAGCGGTCGCCGAGCGATACAAAGGTAAATACTTGGATTTAATGAGTTTTGATTTAGTCAATGAACCACCAGCAGTTGGACAACGAGGCTTCACTCGTGACATTCATCAAAAAGTAATTCGTTCTGTCACGCATGCCATTCACGCAATAGACCCGGAAAGAACAGTTGTTATTAATGGTTTAGCGGGTGGACATTTGGCGATGCCAGAACTAGCAGACTTACATGTTGTTCATAGTGGTCGCGGATACCAACCAATGTTAGTAAGCCATTACAAAGCTGAATGGTGGGATGGCAGCAAAGGAATGCCGGTGCCAACGTATCCATGCGATTACGAAGGCACGCACTGGAACCGAGATTCGCTTTGGGATTTTTATGCCCCTTGGCGCGAAGTACAAGCAATGGGAAGACCTGTACATATTGGCGAATTTGGCTGTTACAAATACACCGATAATGCTGTAGCCCTTGCGTGGTTTAAAGATCTCTTTGATATTTATCGCGAATCCAAATGGGGTTACTCATTGTGGGAGTTTGACGGAAACTTTGGAATTGCTAACCACGGTCGCCCAGGGGTTAAGTATGAAAACTTTGAAGGGCTCAATATCGATCGAGCGCTTTTGGAGTTAATGTTGGAAAGTCGCGCATAAGCCACGCCGGTATCGCTTGACAACGATGGAACAAAATGGAAATCTCCGCATATCGAAAAGGGAGCAGTTATGAAACGCTGGCATATCATCACACCACTTGCAATTGCATCGGTGGTATCAATTGCATATTTCACTGCCGGCCCACGCGTACCCATGGATGGCGATAACACTTCAGCACTTGCGATCAGTGAACAAGAGTCAGAAGACAAGCTAGAAGAAGTTAAGGGCGGCTTTGGAGCAGACATTGATCTTGGCAATGGCTTGCTTCTTAATGTTACTGATCCTGAAGTTTTTAAAGCTAAGGATTTTGCTTCACTGGGCGTGGATGGTCGACCTTTGATCATGACCATAAAAGTCAGTAATACAGGCTCAAAAGAGGTTGATTTAGCCTCATTTTCAATTATTCAAAGTGCCTTTGATTCGGATGCGACACTTTCTTGTTTTGATGTTTTTGAGGAAGCATCTGGGGTTGTGGGCTTGCCAATGGAAACAATTGTTGCGCCCGGCAAAGCTTTGGATTTTAAGTGGGCAATTGTGTGTCCAACCGTTGCCGGCGATAAGTTGTACTTGACCTTTAGCGCAACGGGTGAAGAGCAGGTCACCTTGGAAAGCACAGTCAAGTAAGTACCCGATTTCTGCCTGGAGTCACCGCGTAATTGCCAGGCGCATGTCCTAAACAGACAGAAAATGTCCCGAAAGACTTTTTAATCGTTACCTAACTGTGCCTATGTTTATTCTTGACAACGCTGTCATTTCACAGAAATGTACCCTCTAAGGCGCAGCGAGAGCCGCTTGCGCTTCTACAAAGGAGTAATACGT
>DAISII010000064.1:0-6137 GCA_036822115.1 Candidatus Planktophila sp. | reverse complement strand
GATCAATGAGAGCCTTAGCAACGCGTCCTGGAACATCAGAGAAAACTAGATCGCCAACAGCTTCATTTGTGCGGCGTAGTCGCTGTGCCAATGAAGCTAGAAGTTGTAAAGAAACCATTGGGTTTTCGATCAGCCATGGCAGCAACTTTGCTTGGCCAAGACTTAACAATTTTGCATCGGTTACTGCTGTTGCAGTTGATGTGCGTGGGCCTGGATCAAAAAGACTTAATTCGCCAAACATTTCGCCAGGTCCAAGGATTGACAGCAAGTTTTCGCGACCGTCACCGCTAGAAGTTCCCAGCTTTAACTTGCCTTCGGCAATTACATACAGGTGATCGCCTTCATCGCCTTCTGCAAACAAAACAGATCCCTTTGAAATCTTTACGGAAACCATATTTGCCACCAAGGAAGCGGCGGCGGCATCATCTAGCGCAGTAAAAAGTGGCGCTTTACGAATAACTTCTTGATCTATAGGCACGAGGGGTACTTTACTACCCATGGTGGTCGATAGCGAAACCCGCAAAGAGGCAAGGGCCGTGTACCGCATTCTTACTAAGACCTATCCAGAAATACGCTGCGAACTAGATTTCACTAACCCGCTTGAATTATTGATTGCAACCGTCCTGAGCGCTCAGTGCACAGATAAGAGAGTGAACACTGTTACGCCAGCACTGTTTAAGAAGTATAAGAACCCAAAAGCCTATGCAAAAGCAGGCCTGCACGAAATTGAAGATCTAATTCATTCGACTGGTTTTTATCGCGCTAAAGCGCGCAACATAAAAGGGCTAAACATTAAATTGCTCGAAGATTTTGGGGGAGAAGTTCCGCACACTCTTGAGGAATTAATTACCTTGCCAGGGGTTGGTCGCAAGACTGCCAATGTTGTTTTGGGTCATGCATTTGATACTCCTGGAATAACTGTAGACACACACTTTGGGCGTTTATCGCGGCGATTTGGTTGGACAAAAGAAACCGATCCAGTAAAAGTTGAAATGGTTGTGCAGCAATTAATTCCACAAGCTGAGTGGATAAATCTTTCGCAGCGAATGATTTGGCACGGGCGGCGTATTTGTCATTCACGCAAACCAGCCTGCGGGGTGTGCCCTGTCGCAAAAATCTGCCCAAGTGTTGGAATTGGTGAAATGGATAAAGAGAAAGCATTACTGTTGGTTAAAACAGATAAGGATTTCCGGTGAGAAAAGCGTTAGCGGTAGTTCTACTTCTGTTGCTGACTTCGTGTTCCTCACCGTCGACGTACGTACAAGGCGAAGTTGTTTCATGTGATTCGATTACACAGGACACAACCTTTGTCGGCGGAATTCAATTAGATTGTTTAGACGGGACTAATGGTGCACAACTTGAAGCGCTTCAAGGACCGATGATTGTTAATGTGTGGGGATCCTGGTGTGGGCCCTGTAAGGAGGAAATTCCGATCCTTAGATCTTTTTATGAGAAAGCTAAAGACAAGGTCGCGCTAATAGGTGTTGATGTCGAAGAAGCCAGCATTGATGATGGGCGCAGATTTGTAGAAGAAAATGGCATTACCTGGCCCAATTTGTATGACTCAGATGGCCGTTCCGGAGAATATTTTGGATTAGGCGTTCCGGTCACCTGGTTTATTGCAGCAGATGGTTCTGTTGCCGGCAAAAAGATTGGTGTATTCAAGAATGAAATCGAACTAATCACGCTGACAAACAAGTACTTAGGTGTTCGTCTTTAGTCCTCATCCTTTGATGAGTGCAAACCATCTGAAATCAAACGCATGACATTGGGATCTGCCAATGTTGTCGCATCTCCAACTTGGCGGTTTTCAGCTACATCTTTAAGCAATCGGCGCATGATCTTGCCACTTCTGGTTTTTGGAAGCTCTGCAACAACCAGAATCTGACGTGGCTTTGCAATGGCACCAATTTGCTTGGCAACATGGTTTCGCAATTCAGTGATCAGCGTTTCTCCCTTTGCGTGGGCGATACCGCCACGCAAGATAACAAATGCAACAATTCCTTGTCCTGTCATTGCATCGTGCGCACCAACAACAGCTGCTTCTGCTACAGCTTCATGTGAAACCAGTGCGGATTCAACTTCGGTTGTTGAAATACGGTGTCCTGAAACATTCATGACGTCATCAACGCGACCGAGCAGCCAGATTGCGCCATCTTTATCTAACTTAGCGCCATCACCAGCAAAATAGATTCCTTCAAAACGGGACCAATACGTTTCTTTGTATCGCTCATCTTCGCCCCAGATACCACGCAACATTCCGGGCCAAGGTTTATCTAAAATCAAATAACCGCCATGTCCTTTTGCAACAGCTTTTCCATTGTCATCAACAACAACTGCGCTGATTCCAGGTATTGCAGTCATGGCAGAACCTGGCTTTGTTGCTGTTACGCCTGGCAATGGTGAAATCATGATTCCACCAGTTTCGGTTTGCCACCAGGTATCAACAATTGGACAGCGGTTTCCACCAATCACATCGCGGTACCACACCCATGCTTCCGGATTAATTGGTTCACCAACTGATCCCAATAAACGCAGCGACAAGAGATTGTATTTATTAGGAAACTCATCGCCCCATTTCATCCAGGTACGAATCAAGGTAGGTGCGGTGTACAAAATAGTTACGCCGTACTTTTCAATTAACTCAAAAATGCGTCCTTTATGCGGCGTATCGGGGGTTCCTTCATACATAACTTGTGTGGCGCCATTAATAAGTGGCCCGTAGACAATGTAGCTGTGGCCGGTAATCCAGCCCACATCTGCGGTGCACCAATAAACATCAGTTTCTGGCTTGATATCAAAGACAACCCGGTGGGTGTAAGCCGCCTGCGTTAAATAGCCGCCAGTCGTATGAAAAATTCCCTTTGGCTTTGCAGTTGTTCCGGATGTGTACAAAATAAACAGTGGGTGCTCAGAATCAAAAAACTCTGCGGTGTGATCAGCTGATTGGCGACCAACAATGTCGTGCCACCACACATCTGTTTCGGCATTCCATGCTGTCTCTTGTTTAGTGCGCTGTACAACTAAAACTTTTTTAACATTGTGTTGACCCTTAAGCGCTTCATCAACAGCGGGCTTTAAGGCAAAGGCACTACCTTTTCTAAATCCACCATCTGCAGTGATCACTAATTTTGCATCTGCATCTTGAATTCGGGACAACAACGCGTCGGCAGAAAATCCGCCAAAGACAACGGAATGCGGTGCACCGATGCGCGCACAGGCAAGCATTGCAATTGCAGCTTCAGGAATCATCGGCATATAAACTGCAACGCGATCACCAGCAACAACTCCAAGTTCGGTTAATGCATTAGCTGTTTTCTTGACCTCTATTAATAGTTGCGCATATGTAATTGTTTGCGTATCGCCCGGTTCGCCTTCAAAATGAAATGCAACACGATCGCCGCGACCTTCTTGCACATGGCGATCCAAGGCATTTACAGATGCGTTGATTTTTCCGCCAACGAACCATTTGGCGAATGGTGATTCCCATTCAAGAGTTTTATTCCATGGTGTTTGCCACGTTAGGTGTTGTGCTTGTGCATCCCAGAATGCCAAGCGATCTCTTTCCGCTTCGTCATACAGATCTGGCTTTGCATTTGCGTTGGCGGCAAACTCGGCGGTTGGAGGAAATTGACGATCCTCGGTGAGCAAATTTTCTAGGGATTCGTGTTCTTGGCTCATAACGCTAGAGGCTACCTGCTTCGCATTGTTATCAACAGACAAAGTGGTGATGGATTTTTGGCATGCCAAGCGGTTTCACAATGCGCCAAAGAGAGGAGAAACAATGCTTACATCCTTCATTTTGATGCTGATCAAACTGCTCAGCAGCCCAGTTCTGGTAGCCGCTCTTGCCAAATTCTTGGCAAACGCCCTCAAAACACTGAGCTGACAGAGAAAAAGACCCTCCGCTAACCCCCTGCGGAGGGTCTTTTTGTGCCAACTAGGCGAAGGTGAGAGGATTGGCCGTAAGCCTCTAGACGACTCAATGAAGCGCTCGGTCTAAAGAATTACAACGAGTTCATAGGAGTCAGAATGCCAATTGCAACCCCCGAAATTTTTGCGGATATGTTAGATCGCGCTAAAAAGGGCGCATTCGCTTACCCAGCAATCAACGTTTCATCATCACAAACCATCACTGCTGCTATTCGTGGATTCGCCGAAGCAGAGTCAGATGGAATTATCCAATTTTCATGGGGCGGCGCGGAATACGCATCGGGCTCAACAGTTAAGAACATGGTTGATGGTGCAGTTGCGCTCGCAGAGTTCGCACATGTTGTTGCAAAGAATTACAAAGTAAATATTGGAATTCACACTGATCACTGCCCAGCAGAAAAGTTAGATGGCTTCATGCGTCCACTTCTTGCAATTGGTGCAGATCGAATTAAGTCTGGCAAGGGACCATTGTTTACCTCACACATGTGGGATGGATCTGCTGTTGACATGGTTGAAAACATGAAGGTCGCTAAGGAAATGTTGGCGATGTCTGTTGCTGCCAGAACTATTCTTGAAATCGAAATTGGCGTTGTTGGTGGAGAAGAAGATGGCATCGAAGCAAAGCATGATGCAAAGCTGTACTCAACACCTGAAGATGCATTAATGACAATTGAAACTCTTGGAACCGATGCAAATGCTCGCTACATGGTGGCAGCAACATTTGGAAATGTTCACGGTGTTTACAAGCCAGGCAACGTTGTACTGCAACCAAAGATCCTTGCAACATTGCAAGAAGCAGTTGCCGCAAAGCTTGGACTACCTGCAGGAAGCAAGCCAATGGACTTGGTATTCCATGGTGGCTCTGGCTCACTACTTTCTGAAATCCGCGAATCACTTGATTACGGTGTAATTAAGATGAATATCGATACAGATACTCAGTACGCATTTACACGACCAGTTGTTGATCACATGCTGAAGAACTATGACGGCGTGCTAAAGATCGATGGTGAAGTTGGAAACAAGAAGGCTTACGATCCTCGCGCATGGGGTAAAGCTGCAGAAGCAGGAATGGCCGCTCGCGTTGTTCGTGGCTGTGAAGATTTACGCTCTGCCGGCACTTCATCACTTAAGTAATTAACAACTAGTCGGAGAGGCTTTACTCATGCCTGCATTGGTATTACTCGGAGCTCAGTGGGGCGACGAAGGCAAGGGTAAAGCTACCGATTTGTTGGGTGATCGCGTTGATTATGTAGTTCGCTATCAAGGCGGCAACAACGCAGGTCACACAGTTGTAATCGGTGATCAAAAGTACGCACTTCACTTACTGCCATCAGGAATTCTTTCTCCAAATGTGATTCCTGTAATCGGTAACGGTGTTGTGATTGATCCAAGTGTTTTGCTTGAAGAAATTCGTGGCTTAAATGAGCGCGGTATAAACACAAGCAAGCTTTTGATTTCAACTAATGCACATTTGATTACTCCATATCACCGCACAATCGACAAGGTTTCCGAGCGCTTCTTGGGTAAGTCAAAGATCGGAACAACTGGTCGTGGCATCGGACCTGCCTATGCTGACAAAATCAACCGCATCGGTATCCGTGTACAAGATTTATTTGATCCTTCAATTCTTCGTCAAAAACTTGAAGGTGCTTTGCGAGATAAGAACCAAATTTTGATTAAGGTTTTCAATCGCAAGAACATCGAAGTAGATGAAGTTCTAGAAGAGTATTTAAAGTACGCAGATCTTTTGCGCCCATATGTTGCAGATACAGTTTTGATTTTAGATGAAGCACTAAAGGCTGGAAAGAAAGTACTTCTAGAGGGCTCGCAGGGCACTTTGCTAGATGTTGATCACGGAACATATCCGTTTGTGACATCTAGTAATCCAACAGCAGGTGGAGCGTGCACTGGTTCTGGAATTGGGCCAACAAAGATTGATCGTGTTATTGGTATTTTGAAGGCATACACAACTCGCGTTGGTAGCGGTCCTTTCCCAACTGAACTATTTGATGAAGATGGCGAAGCGTTACGTCGTATTGGTGGCGAAATTGGTGTTACTACTGGCCGTGCACGTCGTTGCGGTTGGTTTGACGCACCGATTGCTCGTTATGCAGTTCGCGTCAATGGCTTAACTGATTTCTTCCTTACAAAGCTAGATGTACTAACTGGCTGGGAAAAGATTCCGGTATGTGTGGCGTATGAAA
>DAISII010000063.1:0-6144 GCA_036822115.1 Candidatus Planktophila sp. | reverse complement strand
TCCGAATTGCCCGCGTTGATTTCACTGTCAGAGAGTACTTGAGCGATAGCGTGTGCGGGTTATGTCGACATCAGCTAATGCGTTATATGGCTCACCGAAACGAGAGATTTCGGTGATTTTGCCTATCCGTAATGAGGAGAAGTATTTAGCAGACGCAGTCAGCGCGATTCTTGCTCAACATTACGATGGAAAGTTAGAAGTGATTCTGGCAGTAGCTCCTTCAACTGACAAGACCTTAGAGATCGCACAGCAATTACACATAAATGACCCTCGAGTAGTAATTGTTGATAATCCAACGGGCCGAACTGCAGCTGGCTTGAATCTAGCAATTGCTGCATCTCAGTATTCCATTATCGTTCGGGTCGATGGCCATTCAAATATTCCTAGCAATTATTGTCAATTAGTATCAGAGATATTAGAAAAAACAGGGGCGGTAAATGTTGGTGGCGTGATGGCCGCCGAAGGACAATCATTGTTTCAACGTTCCGTTGCCCGTGCAATGCGCAGTCCACTTGGGGTGGGTGCTTCTCGATTCCACGTTGGTGGTTCTGCTGGGGAAGTAGATACCGTGTATCTCGGTGCATTTAGAAAAGAAGCGCTGGTTGCAATTGGCGGATTTGATGAACGATTTACTCGCGCGCAAGATTGGGAACTCAATTTTAGATTGCGCCAAGCGGGCGGAGTTATCTACTTTGATCCGCGACTAATTGTTACATATAGACCACGTTCAACAATTAAAGCGTTAGCAAAGCAATACTTTGAATATGGTCGTTGGCGTCGTGTCATATCACGTCGTCACCAGGGAACTATTAATTATCGTTATTTAGCTCCACCATTTACTGTTGCGGCTACAACACTTTCTTTGCTACTAGGTTGGCTGATTTCTCCATACCTGTTAATTCCAGCCCTTGTTTATGCTGTGTTTATCCTGATTGCTTCAGTAATAATTGGAAAAAATGCGGGTGAGATTCTGTGTTTGCCCACAATTTTGCTAACAATGCACATTTCTTGGGGGTTTGGATTTCTTACTTCGCCTAAGTCTCTGGCCCCTGATGTAACCTTGCATCCGTGAGCACGCCACTGCAGGTATATGAGCCATTCAAAGCGGGCCTACCCAAGCTAGGGCGCTATTGGAAATCCTTATGGTCTAGGCGCACCTTTATCAAGGAGTACTCCAGATCTGAACTTCGTGAGCAGCATTTTGATTCGGTATTCGGGCAATTGTGGCTAGTTCTTAACCCACTGTTGCTCTCAGCGGTCTACTTTGTTTTGATTATGATCATTGGTGGTACTACAGATAGTGCGCGATATGCGCACTTAACGGCCAGTCTTTTTCTATTTTACTTAGTGGCAAATAGTCTTACTGGCGGCGTGAAATCTGTTACCGCTGGCCAGCGACTAATTCTTAACACCGCTTTTCCTAGAATTATGCTGCCGATTTCAGCGGTGGTAATCGCAATTTTCAAGTTTCTACCTACGCTAATTGTTTTTCTTGTGATTAAGGCTGTTGTTGGAACACCGTTTACATTTGAAATGTTGTGGGCTATTCCAGTCTTATTAATTACGATTTTTCTGTCCCTAGCTTTAGCAATTACAATTTCATGTATCAATGTTTATTTCAGGGACATTGCAAGCTTTTTACCCTACATAACACGAACTCTTCTTTATCTTTCACCAATTCTTTACTTCGCCTCTGATCTTAAGCCAAGTCTTCGTGCCATCCAGATTGTTAATCCTCTTTTCCCGATTCTAGATTCATGGTCACGCGCAATGGTCCAAGGAGAAGCCCCACAGCTTTCGAGCATGCTTCAGGGGTTGGCATGGGCAGCAGGATTTTTCTTTGTGGGAACTTATTTCTTTTTATCGAGGGAGCGTGATTTCGCTGTCCGCCTCTAATTCACATGTTACTAACGAACTGGCGGTATCAATCCGTGGAGTTGGCCTTACCTACACAACATCGATAGATAAAAAGCCAACAATTAAATCTCGAGTTAAGTCTTTAGGTCGAGGAACAAAACAAACAAGAGTAGTTCGCGCACTTGATGACATTAATTTAGATGTTCAGTACGGACATGTATTGGGAGTTATCGGAACAAATGGTGCTGGTAAATCATCGCTCATGCGATGTGTTGCTGGCATTTTGCCCCCTTCGCAGGGTCGTATCGAGGTATATGGAAGCGTCAGCACCTTGCTGGCACTTGGAGTTGGCTTTAATCCATCAATGTCGGGTCGGGACAATGTGTTTTTGGGCGGATTAGCTGCCGGGATGTCCCGCGAAGAAATTGCTGAAAACTTTGATGAAATCGCGGAATTTTCAGAACTTGGCGATGCGATAGATGCTCCTATGCGTACATATTCCTCAGGAATGTACGCGCGCCTTGCTTTCTCGGTTGCCGCGGTAGTTCGACCAGATATTTTAATTATTGACGAAGCCCTTAGTACTGGCGATGCCAAGTTCAAAGAAAAAAGCCTCAATCGCGTTAAGGAGCTTCGCAGCGATGATCGCGCACTTATTTTAGTGAGCCATGCGATGCAAACTTTGCGTGAGACATGTAACGATGTTGCGTGGCTGCACAAGGGAAAGCTTGTACAACGTGGCGAACCACACGCAGTCATTGATGCTTATCAAGAGTTCTTACACCTTGGAAAGAGCGCAGTAATTGATGAGGATTTTTAAGCCATTAGTTTTGGCTATTTCGCTTGCTCTGATATCGACACCACAAGCCTCAGCAACAAACATTCCAGACTCCTTTCAATTTAAAGGTGCTGGCTATGGACATGGTGTTGGCATGAGTCAGATTGGTGCCAGAGCAAAAGCATTAGCTGGAGAAAGCGCCACCGCAATTCTTTCGTATTATTACAAAGATGTAGCTATCGAACCTTTGGATGATACAAAAATTTTGCGAGTAAACATCGGACACTTGTTAACTTCGGTAAAAATGACCACTTCAACCCAAGATGCAACAATGCAGATTTTTACTGGTGATATCGGCGATGCTCAGAATGTGATGCCTATAGCTGTTGTACCCGTTGGAAGCTCTTTAAATTTAAGTATTTTGGGATCAACAGTTTTACCGAGTGTTGTTGCAGGAAAGAAAACAGTAAGTCTTCCTCGCGATCGAACTTTGACGGTTCGTTGGAGCGGTACGCGATACTTAACCGGTGTTGATGGAGTCGTATCGTTATCCCACACGGGCACTACAAAAAAGTATCGCTATGGACAGATGCAATTTCGAGCGGTCAAGGCAGCGACGATGGGGTATCGAATAGAAGTAACAAATTCTGTCCGTTTATCCGATGAATACTTGTGGGGAGTAAGTGAAGTTCCATCCTCTTGGCCGGAAGCTGCGCTTCAAGCGCAAGCGATTGCATCTAGAACGTATGCAATGAGTAAGGCAGGAATTTATCGATCTTCTTGTGATTGCGATCTTTACGGTGAAATTTCTGATCAATCCTTTTTAGGGTATGCAAAAGAAACAGAAAAGGGTTGGGGGCAGTTCTGGAAAGCGGCGGTTACCAATACTGTCGGTTTAACAATTACTCAGGCAGGTAAGCCAATTACCGCATATTTTGGTAGTTCATCAGGGGGATTAACAGAAACCTCACTGAACGCGTGGGGTACGCAAAAGGGGTTCACACACTCAGTTACAGACCTTTCCAGTCTGGATCCAGTGCTAAACCCACGCTTTTATCAATGGGATCGCACCGTTACGCAAAGCTCTGTGGCAGCGGCATTTGCGCTACCTGATGTCGTTTCTTTGGAGGTTGTTATGAAAAACACGACTGGAACAGTTGCAACCATTAGGGCCACATCTAGTTCAGGAATCAAGAAGAGCTTACGTGGTGAAACTTTTAGAAGCCGAACAAAAATTCCATCTGCCTACTTTAATCTAGTTGGCATGCAAAATACTGTTGAGCCCGCCCCAAGTCCCAGTCCGCAATTGAGCCTCAAGACCGCCATCTAAAGAGTTACGTCGGAACAAAAGGTTACTTGCACCAGAAAGTGTTGCGGCTTTAACTATCTCGCCATCAGGAAGTCGCACCTTTGCTGCAGATGTTATATAGGTTCCAGCTTCGATAACACAATTATCACCAAGTGAAATGCCAAGACCTGAATTAGCACCAAGTAGACACTTTTCGCCAATCGAAATAACTTCTTTCCCTCCACCACTTAAAGTTCCCATAATTGATGCGCCACCACCCACATCAGTGCCATCACCAACCACTACGCCGGCAGAGATGCGACCTTCAACCATAGAAGTTCCTAATGTTCCAGCATTGAAGTTAACAAAACCTTCGTGCATTACCGTTGTTCCAGCTGCAAGGTGTGCACCTAGGCGAACGCGATCTGCATCCGCAATTCGTACTCCACTAGGAACTACGTAATCGACCATTCGCGGGAATTTATCGACACCGTAAACACTGACATGCCCATGGGCAGCCTTTAGGCGCGCACGAGTAATTTCAAAGCCATCAACAGCGCATGGACCAACCGAAGTCCATACAACATTGCTGAGTAATCCAAAAATTCCATCAAGTGCAACCCCGTGAGGCTTTACAAGTCGATGTGATAACAAATGTAAGCGCAAGTAAGCATCAGCTGCATCTACTGGAGGTTTTGTAGTATCAATTTCCAGACTAATTACTTCGCGAGTAACACCACGCGCAACATCGGCGCTGGCAAGTGAAATTAATTCTGCAGGTACAGCACCTGATAGTGCGGACAGAGATGGAGATGGGAACCAAGCATCCAAGGTAGCTCCATTGGAGATTGTTGCGATTCCGTGGCCAGATGCAATGGTCGTCATGTCCTAAGCCTAGCCTCTATTGTTAGCAGTATGCGTATTGCCGTGTTCTGCTCATCATCTCCAACGATTGATAGCAAGTATGTTGAACTTGCCTACGAACTTGGGCAGGGAATTGCAGGATCATCCAACGAATTAGTTACTGGTGGCGGTCATATTTCAATGATGGGCGCGATCTCGCGAGGTGCTCGCGAAAAGGGAGGCAAGACTGTCGGTGTGATCCCGCAAGCACTTGTTGATATTGAATTTGCAGATCACGACAATGATGAACTCCATGTTGTTGAAACCATGGGTCAACGCAAACATATGATTACAGATATTTCAGATGCATTTATTACTTTGCCTGGTGGTGCTGGAACTCTCGAAGAATTTTTTGAAATCTGGGTTGGTCACTACCTAAAATTTCACACCAAACCGGTTGTAATTTTGGACCCATTTGGAATTTATGCACCTTTGCACCAACTAATTGTTCATCTGGAAGAAGAAAAATTTATAAAGCCCGGAATGCGTGACATTGTGCAATGGACTACAAATGTTGAGGACGCATTGAAAGCATGTGGTGCGTGAGAAGCAATCACATTGCAATGAGCCTTGTAATTAAGGCACCAATTAAAAAAGTGTGGGCAGCACTTGCTGATTGGGAGTCACAGGGTGATTGGATGTTGCAAACCACAGTTGACGTTACTTCAGAGATTCGTGAAGGCGTTGGTACAACAATTACCGCATTCACCGGGATTGGTAAATTTGGAGTAATGGACCATATGGTTGTTACTGCTTGGCAACCACCGCATATCTGCGATGTAGTGCACACTGGAAAGATCATCAAGGGAACAGGTCGTTTTCAATTAAGTGCAATTGATGCAGACACGACTCGATTTGATTGGTCTGAAGAGATTCTGACTCCTCGAGCGATATTCCTACTTATTGCACCTGGTTTGTACGCTGGGGTGCGAATTTCATTGGCCAAACTCAGCCGCCATTTGCGTGATAGAAAGTAATCGAAACGAAGTAAACTAGGAAAATGGGCAAGCAATCGCAGACTCTGGCAGATGCCCTTGCCTCCTTGCCCGATGAAGAACGCATCATCTTGACGATGCACTATCTCAAATCAATGTCAGCGGCTCAGATTGCGGCGATGTTGGGGGTTCCAGAGCGCTCCGTAGATTCCATCATCAAGCAAGGTAAGGCCAGGTTGAGCGCAATAGTGGGTATTTAAGGCCTCACCCCGATTTCGCACAACGGTGCATTGTGCGAGATACTTACCCCCTTGCAGTAAAAGAGCATTTCAACCGATTAGAGGAGTCCCCACATGGCAGCCATGAAACCCCGCACTGGTGAT
>DAISII010000062.1:0-6196 GCA_036822115.1 Candidatus Planktophila sp. | reverse complement strand
ATTTGCTGCTCCATCCATAGTGTCTGCCTGCTCAACCAATGGGTGTGCAGCCTTAGCCAAAATTGCACGACCTTCAACAACATTGTTTCCATCAAGGCGAACAACAATTGGCTTTGTTGCCTTTGGACCAAGTAATTCAAGGGCTTGAACAATCCCACTTGCCACCGCATCGCACGCTGTAATTCCGCCGAATACATTTACAAATACGCTCTTTACATCAGCATCACCCAAAATAATCGATAAACCATCCGCCATGATTTGTGCAGATGCTCCGCCACCAATATCTAAGAAGTTAGCTGGACGCACTCCGCCATGCTTTTCGCCGGCGTATGCAACAACATCAAGTGTGCTCATAACAAGTCCTGCGCCATTTCCGATGATTCCAACCTGTCCATCAAGCTTGACGTAGTTAAGTCCTTTTTCTTTTGCTGCAGCTTCTAATGGATTTTCAGCATCTTGATCTACAAGCGATTGGTGATCTGGCTGACGGAAATCAGCGTTGTCATCAAGAGTCACCTTGCCATCCAGCGCGATAACTTTTCCATCGTTGGTTTTAACCAATGGATTAACTTCTACCAGAGTTGCATCCTCACCTTGGAATACATCCCATAACTTAAGTAGTACCTGTGCAACTTGATCTGCAACATCTGCAGGGAATGCAGCTGCTGCAACAATTTCTTGTGCCTTTGCAAGTGAAATGCCATCAACTGCAGATACCGGAATCTTTGCCAGCTTTTCTGGTGCAGTGTGCGCAACCTCTTCGATATCCATTCCACCTGACACAGATGCCATCACTAGGAATGTTCGATTTGAGCGGTCTAACAAAATTGAAAGGTAGTACTCGGCTTCGATTGGAGCTGCTGCTGCAATCATTACTGTGCGAACAGTGTGACCCTTGATATCCATTCCAAGGATTGCGCCAGCTTTTTCACGCGCATCTGCAGGGTTTTCTGCAAGCTTTACTCCGCCTGCTTTTCCGCGACCGCCAACTTTGACCTGAGCCTTTACTACTACCTTGCCACCGATTCTGGTTGCTGCTGCTTCTGCTTCATCAGCGGTTGTTGCAATCGCTGCAGCTAAAACAGGTACTCCATGTTTTTCAAAAATATCTCGGGCTTGGTATTCAAAGAGATCCACTGGGGCTCACAATCTATTGGCCGACTATATACGGGGTAATCCTATAGTTTCTCAACCGGTGCATAACGCAGCAGTAATCGCTTCTCGCCGTACTGGCCAAAGTTAATCGTCGCTTCGGCTTTGTCTCCAGCCCCAGCAACAGCCACAACGGTGCCTAATCCGAATGTGTCATGTGACACACGCTCGCCAACTGCTAACTCCATCGCAACACTCTTTTTACCAGTGGCACGTGGAGGCGGTGTTGTGGCGGTTTGAGTGCGTGTAACAAGTGACGGTGACGATGATCGTCCTTGATTACGCCACTCAATTACTTCTTCTGGAATTTCATCGAGAAAACGTGATGGTGGATTGTAATTTGGTGCACCCCATGTTGAACGATATTCCGCACGCGAAATATAAAGTCGCTGACGTGCACGTGTTAATCCCACATAGGCAAGTCGGCGTTCTTCTTCAATCTCATCTTTTTCACCAAGGGTTCGTGAGTGAGGAAAAATTCCATCTTCCATTCCTGTAAGAAAAACAGTTGGGAACTCAAGACCCTTTGCTGTGTGAAGAGTCATCATTGTGACAACTCCCCCATGATCTTCACCTTCTGGAATTTCATCTGCATCTGCAACCAATGAGACTTTTTCTAAAAACCCAGCGAGCGAAATTTCTTCATCTTCGCCTAGCTCTTCAAATGGTCGTTCTTCGTACTCCATAGAAACTGCCACCAGTTCCTTTAAGTTTTCTACACGAACTTCATCTTGAGGATCGGTGCTATCTGCTAACTCCTTTAACAACCCTGATTGTTCAAGGGCTGCTTCCACAATTACAGATGGCTTTGTTTTTGCCTCAACCAAGACAGCTAAAGCGGTAACCATCGATGTAAATTCATTGATTGCTTGTGCGGCTCGAGAAGGGACAGATCCGTTTTCGCTAACCCGCAGCAAACCTTGCCAAAAAGAAATGTCATTGTTTCGGGCAAACTCATCGACATAATCTAAAGATGTGTCACCGATTCCACGCTTAGGTACATTGATGATTCTGCGAAGTGATATCTCATCTTCTAAGTTCGCCAGAACACGCAAATAAGCCAACAAATCTTTAACTTCGCGGCGCTCATAAAATCGCAATCCACCAACGACTTTGTAGGGCAAAGCGTTACGCATGAAAACTTCTTCAAACACACGAGACTGTGCATTTGTTCGATAGAAAATTGCAGTATCCCCTGGTGTTGAAACGCCTTCACGTTGTAGTGATCTGATTTCATCTGCAATGAAGCTAGCCTCGTCATGTTCACTCTCGGCCACATAACCAGTCAGCGGTGAACCAGAACCTGCATCAGACCACAGATTCTTCTCTTTCCGGCTTTCATTTTTAGTAATGACCGCATTGGCTGCGTTTAGAATATTTTGAGTTGAGCGATAATTCTGTTCCAGCAAGACGGTGCGGGCATTTGGATAATCCAATTCGAATTGCAAAATGTTGCGAATAGTTGCGCCGCGGAACCCGTAAATTGATTGATCAGCATCGCCCACTACACATAGCTCCGCAGGCATTTGGCCTTCAAGTTCGGTGCCAACCAGCTCTTTTACCAATATGTACTGCGCATGGTTTGTGTCCTGATACTCATCTACTAAAACATGGCGAAAGCGGGACCTGAATCGAGCTTTTGCTTCTGGATAGCGTTGCAGAACTTCGACTGTCTTTAAAATCAAATCATCAAAATCCATGGCGTTAGCCCGGATTAGTCGCTGTTGATACACCGCATAAACATCGGCCACAACCTGTTCAAACTGATTACTTGCTGAATTTAGGTAATCCTGCGGCCCCAGCAATTCATTTTTGGCATTAGAAATCATGGATTGAAATTGGCGTGCGGGATATCTCTTTGGATCTAAGTTCAATTCTTTAGCAACAATAGTGATTAGCCGCTGCGAATCGGCAGAGTCATAGATGCTGAAAGAGTTGCTGTACCCAAGACGGGTTGCTTCTTGGCGCAAGATGCGAACACATGCGGAATGGAAAGTAGAAACCCACATGGATTTAGCAATGGGACCGACCAAATCAGCAACTCGTTCCTTCATTTCACCAGCTGCTTTATTTGTAAAGGTAATTGCCAAAATTTGATAGGGGGCGACATTTCTTCTAGACATTAAATATGCGATGCGACGAGTTAATACTCGAGTTTTTCCAGATCCGGCACCTGCTACAACTAATAGTGGGCCGCCTGCATGTGTGACCGCTTCGGATTGCTGAGGGTTTAACCCCTCGAGCAATGGATCGATTTCAGTCATGAGGGTGAGTCTATTAGGCTTCATGTATGGAACCGATTGCAGATAACGAGATCAAGCGCGTCTTGGTCGTCAATGCCCACCCCGATGATTCAGATTTTGGGGCATCTGGAACTATCGCCCAATGGGTGAAAAAGGGAATTGAAGTTGCCTATGTATTTTGTACCAATGGCGATCAAGGTGGCGAAGAGTCTGGTTTCACAAAAGAAGAGATGCCTGCAATTCGCCAACGCGAACAACGCGCAGCCGGTGCAGCAATCGGTGTCACAGATATAACTTTCTTGAATTATGTTGATGGCCACTTAGTTGCGACCATCGAATTACGCAAAGATATTGTCCGACAAATTCGAATTTCCAAGCCAGATCGCATTGTGTGTCAAAGCCCAGAACGTAATTGGGATCGCATTGGTGCAAGCCACCCAGATCATTTAGCTGCAGGTGAAGCAACTATTCAGGCTGTTTATCCTGACTCTCGAAACCCTTTTGCCTTTACTGATTTGCTAGAAAAGGAAGGTTTACAACCCTGGCGCGTTAAGGAAATTTGGGTATCTGGATTTGCTCAACCTGATCACTGGGTTGATATCACCGACACCTTTGATCTGAAGATGGCTGCTTTGCATGCGCATGCTTCTCAAACTGCTCATAACAAAGAGTTGGAAAATATGGTTCGCGAGTGGGGTCAACGCAACGCTGGAATTGGTGGATTACCAGAAGGTCGAATTGCTGAAGCTTTTAAAATCGTGAATACCAATTAGGGCTGAGAAAATAAAGATCTAGTTTGAAACAGATACGCGATGAATTGCAATAGTTTGTTTTGGCGTTCCATCTGCCCCGCCACCCTTTACTCCAGCCTTGGCAATTGCTTTCACAATATCTAAACCTTGGGTAATTGTTCCCCAGATTGTGTAGTTGGCACCAAGAGATGTATCTGCAAAGACTAAGAAAAATTGACTTCCGTTTGTTCCTGGACCGGAGTTAGCCATGGCAACTGTTCCTGCTGGGTAATTATTATAAGTTGTGGTGGGTAAATTCTCATCGGGATATGTAAAGCTTGGTCCCCCAGAACCGGTTGCCGTTGGGTCTCCACATTGCAATACATACAACCCTTGCGTGGTTAAACGATGACATAAGGAGTTATCGAAGTATCCACCCTTGGCTAATGTGCTTAATTGAGTAATTGTGATTGGTGCTTTTGCACCAACAGTTGTCACAACAATGTTTCCGCAATTTGTTTCAAAGGTAAATGTGCGAGCTAATTTCTTTGGAAGTTTTTGTGCAGGTGCGACATCTTTCGGGGCGTGTCCTGAAGCTTTAGTTGGCCAGCATTTGATCGTTGCAGCTTTTGTTGTCTTAACAGCCTTAGGTTTAGGTTCAGCAATAGCAGAAGGAGATAGAAGTACTGAGATTGCAATTGCTGCAATTACTGTCCGCTTCATAAATACTCCCCGTTCCATGTCTGAAATGATAAATCCAAATCCTGTGAAAACCCTTAATTTATTCCCATTCAATGGTGCCAGGTGGCTTGCTTGTTATATCTAAGACCACTCGATTCACCTCGCGGACCTCGTTTGTTATGCGGGTGGAGATTTTCTCAAGAACTTCATAGGGAACACGTGACCAATCGGCGGTCATGGCATCTTCTGATGAGACGGGGCGCAGAACTATTGGGTGGCCATAGGTACGCCCATCGCCCTGAACGCCAACACTGCGTACATCTGCCAGTAGTACAACTGGGCACTGCCAGATTTCACGATCAAGTCCAGCTAATTTTAATTCTGCCCGAGCAATCGCATCTGCCTCGCGCAGTAGATCTAACCGCTCTTGTGTCACTGAACCAATGATTCGAATACCAAGGCCAGGGCCTGGAAAAGGTTGACGCCAGATGATTTCCTCAGGCAAGCCAAGTTCTAATCCAACCTGGCGAACTTCATCTTTGAACAAGGTGCGTAGTGGTTCGATTAAGGTGAACTGTAAATCATCCGGCAATCCGCCAACATTGTGATGGGATTTGATGTTTGCTGTGCCGGTTCCGCCACCAGATTCAACAACATCTGGATACAAAGTTCCTTGCACTAAGAACTCAACATCTCCCCCAGCTGCAATATCACGGGCTGCGGCTTCAAATGATCGAATAAATTCGCGGCCAATAATCTTTCGCTTTTCTTCAGGGTCTGTAACATCTTTTAGGGCGTTAAGGAACTGCGCCTTGGCATCAATAACAACTAGCTGCACACCTGTTGAAGCAACAAAGTCACGTTCTACTTGTTCTGCTTCGCCTTTTCGCAATAAACCATGATCAACAAAGACGCATGTCAGTTGATTACCAACCGCTCTTTGAATAATCGCTGCAGCAACTGCAGAATCGACTCCACCAGATAGTCCACAAATAACTCGTTTGTCACCAATTAGCTGCTTTGCTTTTGCAATTTCTGTTTCTGCGATATTTGCAGTTGTCCATGATGCTTCGCACTTGGCAATGTTGACTAACCAATTACTTAAGATCGCTTGGCCGTATTCGCTATGTAAAACCTCTGGGTGAAACTGAACTCCAGCTAATTTTCCAGTGGCATCTTCAAAAGCTGCAATCGGAGTATCTGCTGTCACCGCGCAGACTGAAAATCCTGCTGGTACTTGCGTGACAGCATCCCCGTGCGACATCCAAACTTTTTGTTGTGCAGGCAATCCAGTAAAGATTTTGGAACTTGGTTGAACTGTTGTTTCTGTGCGACCGAATTCTGATTTTCCTGTCTGGCTTACAACGCCCCCAAGGGCAGCTGCCATTG
>DAISII010000061.1:0-6225 GCA_036822115.1 Candidatus Planktophila sp. | reverse complement strand
GACGCTTTTCTTTAACCCTCAAGGAGGAACTATGAAGTTCACACGTAGCGCAAAGCTTGCGCTCGCAACTGCGGCTTCAGCGGCGTTGGCAGTTTCACTGCTTACACCTGCTCAAGCTAATACACGTTCAACTGTGGTTATTCACCACACAAACGTTCAGACCGGACTTAATTGCAGCACAACAACTACAAACAGCACTGTTTGTACTGATCAAGCTGCATTAACTGGAATGGGCTTTAACTATTACAACGAAAAGAAAGAACTTATCAAGAACACAGTTTTTGGTAACTACAAGATCACAAAGAACTCTCGTACAGATTTCCGTGTTCAGTACACAGTTAACCCAGGTCGCGTATGGTCAGATGGCACACCAATTACTGGTGTAGACCTTCTTCTATCGCACGTGCTAGGTAGCGATGCATATTCAATCGCTGCAGGCCTTGGTGATCCAGCAGACAAGAAGACTCCTCCAGCATTCAACGGTCTTGGTTACTCAAGCACCTACCACAAGAACATTGTGGGAGAGCCAGTACTTTCTGCAGATGAAATGACAGTTACATTGCGCTACAAGAGCCCAATTGCAAACTGGGATCTATATGGTCCAGGACCATCTCCAGTACACGCAATGGTTTTGATGGCAGAAGGCAAAACAGAACTACAGTCTGCATCAGCAAACCTTGCTGCTAAGGAGCGTTTCCTAGCTGCATACAAGAACAAGGAAACTGCACTTCTCAAGAAGATGGGTAAGGTGTGGTCTGAGGATTACACAATTACAACTATCGACAAGAGCACAAACCCATTGCTTCTAATCAGCAACGGTGGATTCATTGTTGAGTCTGCAGTTCCAAAGACATCAATGACACTAGTTCTTAACCCTAAGTACAACTCAGGTCCAAAGATGACTGGTTCAATTGAGACAATCGTATTCAAGGTAATCACAGATGGAACAGCTGCAGTACAGGCTCTTTCAAATGGTGAGCTTGATGTTTACTCAGGACAGGCAACTGCAGATGCTGTTGCAGCTCTAAAGAAGATCACTGCAGTTAACATCACTGGTGGAGAGCAAGCTGTTTACGAGCACTGGGACTTGCACTACGACAGCGTCGAAGGTGAGCCTCCATACTCAGGTATTTTCTCAAAGAATGGTGGAGCGAAGGCTAAGGCACTTCGTCAAGCATTCCTACTAGGTTTACCTCGTGATGAAATCATGGAGAAGATCATTGCTCCAATCAACGGAATCACAAAGCCACTATGTACTGCTTGGGTCGCCCCAGGATCAGCTGCATACGACAAGATCTGTTCTGTTAACGGTTCAGCGTTCTACACTCGTGGAACACAAGAATCACGTAACAAGTCAGCACTTGCATTGGTACGGAAGTTCTACCCAGATGCACTCAAGAACCCAATTACAGTAAATGTTCTTGTTCCAGGTGGTAACACTCGCCGTGCAGCTCAGTTCGCTCTTGCTAAGGCAAACTTGGCGAAGGTCGGCTTTAACCTAGTTGGCGATGTCCAATCTGGTTGGGGAGCACTTCTTGGAAATGGTAAGTATGACGCGTTCTTCTTTGCCTGGGTTTCAAGCGCAGTGACACAGAAGCAGTCATGCTCAGTTCTAGAGACAACTGGTGGATCTAACTACGTTATGGGTTACTCAAACTCAGTAGTTGACAAGGTCTGTACAGAACTAGATGTTGCCATGAAGCCTGAACAACTTATCCAGAAGTACATCACAGCAGACCGTGCGCTATTTGCGGATGCTGTAACTATTCCGGTCTTTACTCACCCTGGTGTTACTGCAATTAACAAGAACCTCAAGGGATTAAAGCCAGCTCCATTGTCACCACAGTTGACATGGAACTACTGGGAGTGGTCATACTAAGGATTAATTTCCTTAGTTAGCATTACCTATTAAGTCCATTGGACGCTCGGAGATCACTCTCCGAGCGTCCTTTGGCTGTATAGTCGCCCAGTAATTTAAGTTCACATTTATTTCGAGGGGAATACACAACACATGGCAGCCTTTATTCTTAGACGGCTCGGGGTCTTGGGTGTAATTCTTTTTGGATCTAGCTTTATCTTGTACAACCTTGCTGCGATTTCAGCAGATCCATTGGCCGATCTTAAATTAAGTACAGATCCTGACAGAGATGCCAAAATTTTAGCGCTCACACGCGAACTCCAACTTGATGTTCCACCACCATTGCGTTATTTCTTGTGGCTACGAGGGGTCTTTGGAATATTTGTAGGAA
Source organism: Candidatus Planktophila sp. (assembly GCA_036822115.1). Classification (GTDB taxonomy): domain Bacteria; phylum Actinomycetota; class Actinomycetes; order Nanopelagicales; family Nanopelagicaceae; genus Planktophila. The sequence goes on along the minus strand of DAISII010000061.1, from coordinate 3,976 downwards.
AGCCCGACTTCGGTGTTGGCCGCGATGGTTTGGCCGTTCTCGACTCATTAGCTCTGGCAATTCCCGTAACTCTACGTCTGGTATTTGCTGCAACTTTGCTTGCAGCAGTTCTGGGAATCATGATCGGTATCGTTACCGCACTTCGTCAGTACAGTCGCTTTGATTACTCAATGACATTTGTTGCATTCCTACTGTTCTCGCTACCAATCTTCTGGGTCGCTGTTCTGCTAAAAGAGTATCTAGCGATTTCATTTAATGACTTTTTGCGAGAGCCAAATATTCCATTCAATTGGTTAATCGGAATCGGACTTGTCACAGGTTTATTCTGGGCATCGGTTGTTGGTGGCTCGCGAAAAACATATTGGACTACATATGGTGTTGCCTTTGTCGCATCCACAATTTTGGTCTACACAATTGGTGCTACAGGTTGGCTCCTAAACCCATCACTCGGTCCTATCGTTATCTTGGCACTATCTATCGGAATTGCATTTGGTGTTACTCAACTGTCAGTGGGGTTGACCAATAAAGCTGCACTCCGTGCATCTTTAACTATGGCCGGACTTTCAATTGTTGCTTTTTACCCAGTCAATTGGGTCTTCGATAATCACCCAGGCTCACTTAGCATTTTCCTAATGGTGTGTGCGCTAATTACAACAGCTGTTTTTGTCGGATTGGCTTTTGCAAAGATCGATCGCGCTCCAGTTGTTCGAACCACAATTATCACTGCAGTTCTTTCAGCTAACTTGGTTTTGGTCGATAAGTTCATGCAGACCTGGAAGCCATATATGGAAACAGATGCAATTAACTATCGACCGGTTCCAACCGTTGGTGAAAGAAATGATCTATTAGATTTAACTGATTTCTGGATCTCTGGTTTAGATGTGATCACTCACCTATTTTTGCCAACGCTTGCGCTAACCCTGATTGGGTTTGCTGGCTATATTCGTTTTGCTCGTGGAACCTTGCTAGAGGTATTGAATCAGGATTACATTCGCACCGCGCGCGCTAAGGGACTTTCTGAGCGCACAGTGATTATGCGCCATGCTTTCCGTAACACAATGATCCCTATGGCAACTATCTTGGTTGCAGATTTTGCAGGTGTCATCGGCGGAGCATTTATTACTGAAAGCGTATTTGCCTGGGCCGGAATGGGAACTCTTGGGTTGTCGGCTATTCGTGGCCAAGACTTAAACCTCTTAATGGGAGTGTTTTTTGTGACAGCAACTATGGCGGTATTAGCTAACTTTGTTGCAGATTTGTTGTACTCAGCCTTAGACCCACGTATTCGAGTAGGAAGTGGTGCATAAAAATGGCACGCAAATCAAAGGCCAGCGTTGAGTCAACAGAGGTTCTCTCTGGTGAAAACGCAATTCAAAATAAAGAGATTGAGGGCCTAAGCCAAGGCCAAATTGTTCGCAAGCGATTTTTTCGCCACCGCGCAGCTGTAATTTCTCTGGGCACCATTTTCAGCATTGTTCTGATTTCCTTCTCTGCTCTAGACTTTAAACTCTTTGGAGTACTGCGAATTCCTGGTTGGTGGAAGTGGACACCAGAGGATTTGCCAGAGCTTCGATTCGGAGATTGCCCTGGAGGAACAGTTGGATGTCCAACGATTTCTTTCCGCCCTAAGTTCTTAGGTGGAGAAGGTATTGGACTAGGCACTCATCCATTTGGACAAGATGATATTGGCCGTGATTATTTCGCATTAGTAATGAAGGGTACGCAACGTTCGTTATCTGTAATGGTTGTTATAGGCAGTATTGCAGCAACGCTAGGAGTAGTCGTTGGATCAATCGCTGGTTTCTACCGAGGCCGCATTGATGCAATCTTGATGCGTTTTGTAGATTTCATGATCACAATCCCAGTAATCATTATTGGTTCAGTTGTTGGATACCGCTATGGAAACCTTGGAGCTGTATTCCTTGCCTTATTGCTTGGTTTGTTTGCTTGGACAGGTCTTTCACGTCTTGTACGTGGTGAGTTCTTGTCTCTGCGTGAACGTGAGTTTGTTGATGCAGCTCGTGTTGCCGGTGCGACCAACAAGCGCATTATCTTTAAGCACATCTTGCCTAATGCGATCGGTGTCATCATTGTTTCCGTCACCCTTCTGCTATCGGGTGCGATTTTGCTTGAAACCGCGCTTAGTTATATTGGCTTTGGTGTTGTTCCACCAGATGTTTCTTTAGGTCTATTAATCAGCCAATATCAGGACTCATTTACAACTCGTCCATGGCTCTTCTGGTACCCAGGTCTATTCATTATTTCAATTGCACTGAGCATTAACTTTATTGGTGATGGATTACGTGATGCTTTTGATCCACGTCAACGTCGTCGTATTTCTAAGAAAGAACGCCAGGAATCAGCAACAGCTCGAAAGTTGGCACAAGCCAATGATTAAATCTTTAGAAAATAGCTGCGCCTGCAGCGATCAGAACCAACGCAATGAAGAGGTACAAACCGCTGTTGTCGCTAATGATTTCAAACTCGCTAGCACCAGTAGCAGCAAAATCTTTTCTTCGAAGGTTGGCCATGTAAGCGCAGACACCAGAGTCACTTTTAAGCGAGTCACCTATACGTCGCGGAGCGTTAGCGCCGGGAAGCAGGTCAGTCGAGTTCATTCTTCGACTGTGTCGAGCACTCGGAGCTGGAGCAGCCCAAGCGAAGTAAGCCTCGCCTCTGACCTGGATGGACATGCTGTACTTAGTTTCGATCTCTTCAACCAAATCCCACGTAGCGGTGATCTCTTTGGTTGGGTTAACAATCTTGATGCCTTCATCAAAGAGCAAAACGTAGGGCTTAAGGAAGAGCAGGTAAGCACCTATAGCGCCCGCACCACAGATTCCAATAGTCAGCATGATGTCGCTGGCATACAAGAAACTTTGCACAATAAAGCCACCAAAGAAAGCGATCAGGATCCATCCACTAGCAATCGCACTACCGGGTCTGAACTTTTCACTATTCGTCATTTCGCAAGTTTCTCACAGATGGGGTCAACCAAATGAGTAAGCCAGTCTTAGAGATCAAAGATTTTAATGTTGATTTCTGGGTAGATGGAGTGTGGTACCCAGCTGTTATCGGTATGAACCTTTCTCTTGAACCCGGCAAAGTCACCGCCATCGTTGGTGAATCAGGTTCTGGTAAGTCCACAACCGCACTAGGGTTGATGTCACTGTTGGCATCAAATGCGCGCATGTCTGGATCTGTCAAAGTTAAAGACCAGGAAATGCTTAACGCAAAGGGAGCAACCCTTCGTAGATTCCGTGGAAAAGAAGTTGCTTACATTTTCCAGGAGCCAATGACAGCTCTGAACCCTATTTACACAATTGGTTTCCAAATCATGGAAACGCTTCGTAACCACTTTGATATGGGTCCAAAAGAGGCACATGCTCGTGCTTTGGAATTAATCACCATGGTTGATATTCCAGATCCAGCAAAATCAATTGATAAGTATCCACATCAACTTTCTGGTGGACAGCGTCAGCGCGCGATGATCGCCCAAGCACTTGCTTGCGATCCAGGACTATTGGTTGCCGATGAACCAACAACTGCGCTAGATGTAACTGTTCAAGCAGAAATTCTTGATTTAATGCGTGGTCTTAAAGACAAACTGAATTCAGCCATTCTTTTGATCACACACGATATGGGCGTTGTTGCTGATATGGCCGATGAAATCCTTGTTATGAAGGATGGAATCACTGTTGAATCTGGAACAGCAGATCAGATCTTTAATAAGCCACAGCATCCGTACACGCAACAATTGCTAGGTGCTGTCCCAAAGCTTGGCTCAACAGCCAAGCGCGTGCTTCCATACATGGAAAGCGCGAAACCAGCACCAGTTTTGAAGCTAGACAATGTCACCATTGAATATCCAAAGCGCGGTCGTATTCCAGCATTTGTTGCGGTCAAAAACTTCAGCCTGGAAATCTACCCAGGAGAAATCGTAGGACTTGTAGGTGAATCAGGTTCAGGTAAGACA
>DAISII010000060.1:0-6255 GCA_036822115.1 Candidatus Planktophila sp. | reverse complement strand
GCAATGGATACCTCGTCACAACGAAAAATTCTGCGGGTCAGCCCTGCATGCGAAAGCCCTGCATGCGAAATCTCCCAATTAGCCGGAGAAATCACAGCAGCCCTCGTAGGCGATGGCCCGACCCTTGGCTTCGGGGAAATCTCATCAGAATACGCTCCAAGCAACGCTGCCGTTGCGATCGGAACTTCGGGAACAACTGGCGCCGCCAAAGAGGTCTTACTGACATCGACTGCACTAATTTCATCGGCGCGAGCTTCGAATAAATTCATCGGAGCTAAATCTGGCGAAATCTGGTCGCTCTTGCTGCCACTGACTCATGTGGCAGCTGTCAATGTAATTGTGCGCTCAATGGAATTGGGAACTACACCAATAGATCTGCGTAACTTTGAGGGCGAATATCCAAAAGCTGACTACACGGCAATTGTTCCAACGCAATTATTTCGTGCGTTAAATGGTGACCGATACTTATTGAATCATCTTCAATCAGCAAAAGCAGTTTTGGTCGGAGGCGCAGCCTTATCGCAAACATTACGCAAGCAAGCTGAATTAGCCGGAGTAAAAATTGTTACGACATATGGAATGACTGAAACATGTGGTGGCTGTGTTTACGATGGCACGCCACTTGAAGGCGTGCAGATAGAAATTCGTGCCGGCACAATTTGTATCAAGGGCCCTGTATTAGCTTCTTCAATTTCACTTGCTGATGGTTGGTTTGAAACAAATGATTTGGGTCAGTACGAGAACGGCCAATTAGTGGTGATCGGAAGATCTGATGATGTGATTATCTCTGGTGGCGAAAATCTTTCACTCAATGCAGTGGAAGATTCTCTTGGTGCTGCATTTCCAGATACTCAATTTGCAGCATTTGCAGTTGAAGATCCACAGTGGGGACAGAGTTTACAAGTTGCGGTGGTTGGAACAATTAGTGATGATCAAATCACAGCACATCTTGAAAAAGATCTTGGTGGGTTTGCAAAACCAAAAGGCATACATCGCATGAGTTCGTTACCATTGCTGGGTATTGGCAAGATCGATCGAAAGAGTTTGGCGAAAGGTGTTGCGAATGAATAAGTGGGTACTGGGAGCACGTCCCCGCACTCTGTCGGCAGCGATTGCGCCGGTGGTCATTGCATCAGCATCGGCAGGAACAGATTTCAATTGGTTTCGTGCTGCTTTAGCACTCAAGGTTGCTGTGTGGCTACAAATCGGCGTCAACTACGCAAACGATTTCAGCGATGGCGTTAAGGGAACAGATGAAAATCGAATTGGTCCAACTCGATTAGTTGCCAGTGGGCTGGCATCGGCGACAGCTGTGAAAAACGCTGCGTTTATTTCTTTTGCAATTGCAAGCATCGCCGGTGTTTGGTTATCTCTGCTCACTTCACCATTGCTTATTTTGATTGGCATGCTGGCAATCGCTGCTGCATGGGGATACACCGGTGGTAAGAACCCATACGGATACAGCGGTTTAGGTGAAGTTTCAGTTTTTATCTTCTTTGGTTTAGTTGCGACTATGGGTACGTATTACGTTCAAACAGAAAACATAACCTTGCTCAGTTTTATTGCAGCCATTCCAATGGGCGCTCTTGCCTGCGCAATCTTGGCTATCAACAACATTCGAGATCGCGCGCAGGATGAATTGGTCGGAAAGAAAACTCTTGCGGTTCGACTTGGGGATTTAAATGCCCGGAGGATGTTTGTATCTCTCTTGGCATTAGCCCATGCCGCAGCAATTGCCACCCTGATTCCAGCGGCCATGCTTACGCTGTTAGTTGCGCCAATGAGCTACTCAATTTCAAAGTTAGTTCTAAGCGATGTTTCCGGAAAGGATTTGATTCCTTTACTAGGCCGAATCGGCAAGCTACAACTTATGTTTTCGATAGTTTTTGCAGTCGCCTTAGCGATACACTAAAGGCATGTCACGGATTCTTCCACTCATACTCGTCTTCGGGTTAACAATCTATGCATTAATTGATTGCGCACGAACAGATGAATCTCAGATTAAAACGCTCCCAAAATGGGGTTGGCTACTTTTAATTATTATTCTTGGACCACAAGCGCTTGCCATTGGTCCAATTGCATATTTAATTGCAGGAAGAAACAAACCAAAGGGACGCAAAGCTCCTAAGCGACGCATTCTTCCGCCAGATGATGATCCTGATTTCTTGGGAAAGCTCTAAAGACCCGAATACGTGTGCTTTCCAGTTCCCCAAATATTGACGTACACATAGTTAAACAAGAAGGTAGATCCGGCAAATAAACATAGCCATGCTGCTCTGCGTCCACGCCAACCAATAGTCACACGGGCATGTAAATATGCCGCATAAGCAACCCAGGTAATAAACGCCCACGTCTCTTTTGGATCCCAACCCCAGTAGCGACCCCATGCACTTTCAGCCCAGATCGCGCCCGCAATAACTGAAAAAGTCCACAATGGAAATACAAATGCAACTAATCGATATGACAATTGATCAAGAAGTTCTAATGAAGGAAGGCGCTTGGCCCACGCTGTTCGCTCTCCCTTTAACTCCATTTTATCTAAATACAAATAAGCCGCTGCAATCACATTAGCTAACAAGAACACGCCACCTGAAATAATTGCAGTCGAAACGTGAATTACTAGCCACGGTGATTTTAGAGCCGGAACTAAGGGAGCGCTGGGAACATACAGAACAGTTACAGCAGTTCCAAGAGTAAGTAATACTGAAATTGAAACAAGTAAACCTAACCAACGAAGATCATATTTACGCAATGCACCAAGATATGCGCCGGTAAATGCGAGTGCTCCGGTAATCGAAAACTCGTACATGTTTCCCCATGGCACACGTCCAGCAGAAATTCCACGAGTTACTACACCTGCAAACAAAAGAACAAAACCTAAAACCATCATTGCTGTAGCAATGCGGGCAACTTTTTCGGTGCGCTTGTAATCTAGGGTCTTTGTTGTCTCATTTGGAACTTTTACCGCCCATGCCGTCTCTAATGCATGAGCTAAAAATGCCAATGTATAAACGGCCATGGCAGAGTAAATAAAATAGTTTGATGCAAAAGCCCACGAACGTGACATCTATTTCTCTCCCTTTAGCATCCGAACAAACTGTTCCATTTCGACATCTAGCCCTGGTGCATCATTTTTTGCTAATCCAGCAACCTCTACCTGTGAATCAACTCGAATCCAAATACGTCGTCTGCGAGTAAATAGTGATGCGAGCAATCCAAGGATGGCAACAATACCGCCCAACAATGCGAAATTCTTTCCGGGATCTGCAACGAAGTTAAGGTTGACCCATTGGAGATAACCTTCAAATGTGATTGATCCACCTGGATACTCAAAGACTTCCCCTGGTTTTAAAGACTTAAGACCCACCTGAAGCATCTTCGAGGTATCTATTCTGTAAACAGATTGAGGAATACCAGAATCCAAGCCAAGATCACCTGCCCATGCCGCTAACAGCAAACGTGGATCAAGTGCCTTTGGGAATGCGCTTAGTGCGCCACCACCGTTGGGATCACGCACATAAGTTGGAACAAAAGATCCAACAAATCCAATCTGCGGATCTGCATCTGGAACTTTTATTGCACCGATTGATCGAAGATTTGAATCTTGTGGCAAGAAAGGAACAGGGCCTTGAAAGGCAACATTGCCTTTGGAATCTTTAACAGTAACAACTGGTGAATAACCGTTAGCTTGTAAATAGATTCTTGTGCTTCCAATTGTTAATGGACTATTGACCTTAATAGTTTTCTTTTCTACAACTGCTGAACCTTCACCAAGAAGTGAAACATCTAATGTGTAATCTTCTGGTGCGCTAGTTTTTAGGTTGTACTGTGCATCGAACTTATCTGCAGTTAACATAAAAGCTGGCAGACTTGCATCTTTATACAATTTTCCATAGGTCAGAGTGTCATAACTTGTTGGTGTGTTTACAAATCTTTCACCCACATTAATAATTGCCTCACCGCGCATGCCAAATAGCGAACTAAAACTTATTCCTAGCAAAACAAGAATTAACGCTAAGTGAAAAAATAGATTTCCGGTTTCCCGCATAAAACCTTTTTCGGCCGAGATTGAGCCATCTTTTTCCAAAACCCTAAACCGTTTTGACTTAAACCAGTCCCGAGCTGCAGCTAACTCTGTTCCATTTGCTTCCCACGTTGAATGATGTTCCATTCGAGACAGATTTTTAGGTGTTGCTGGTGGCAACGCGCGTGCGCCATGAAAATGCTCAATTGTTCGAGGTAACACACATCCGATGAGCGATATGAATAAGAGGATGTAAATAGCGCTAAACCAGGGTGACCCATAGACATCAAATAGATAAAAACGATCCATCCAGCGTGCTAGATCTGGGGAATCTTTAAAGTATTGACCCACCTGTATTGGGTTTTGAGTACGTTGTGGAAACAAGGAACCAGGAATAGATGCGACCCCAAGCATTAAAAGCAGAATTAGTGCGGTGCGCATGCTGGTTAGCTGGCGCCAGGCATAACGCACAACACCAAGGCTATCTAGCTCTGGAAGCTCTGTTTGCTGACTCATTAAATCACCGGAATGAAATCAGAGATTAGTGAACGCATTGAATTCAATATCTGACTCCAAAAACCAAGAACTTGAAGAACGCCAATTGTAATTAAGAAGATTCCACCAATTTTAGAAATCACATCACCGCGGCGATAAATAAGTGAGCGCAACTTCGCAGACTTATCCAGAGATAAACCTGAAAGAATAAATGGAAGTCCTAGACCCAAGCAGTACCCAAAGGACAAAACTGCCCCACGGATTGCACTTGATTCTTGAAAAGCTAATGTCTGCACCGCCGCTAATGCAGGGCCTATGCATGGTGTCCAACCAATACCGAATAAAACTCCAAGTAAAGGTGCACCTAGTAATCCCCCAGTTGTTCGCATCTTTGGTCTAATTGTTGGAGAAAAAGGAAAGCGACCGTAGAAGATAAAACCTAAAAATATTGTGATTAAGCCAAGAACTCTAGAAATGATCTCTTCATTGGCAGATAGTTGATTTCCTAAGCCGCCAAACAGTGCACCATAGGAGACAAAAACGGCGCTAAAACCAAGAACAAATAAGAGTGAACCGAGAAAAACTTTGCCACGACTAACTGAAAATCCAGCGGCAAATGAAAGATAGCCAGGGACTAAAGGCAGAACGCATGGTGAAAGAAATGAAACAACTCCTGCAATAAATGCAAATGGGAACGCTGCAACAAGAACTCCTGAAAATATCTGCTCTACAAAAAACTCTTTCATTCAGCGCTCACCCGTTCAATCAGCTGGGTCAAGGAAGCAACCGTAACTACCCCAGAAATACGTGCTGCCACCCGTCCATTCTTATCTAGAATTACCGTCGATGGGATGGCATTTGCCGGTAATGAACCCTTAAATCCAATCAAAATCGAGTCATCAATAATTGTTGGGTAAGGAATCTTAAATCTACGTTCAAAGGCTTCGGCATTTGCAGGATTATCACGGGTTAATATTCCGATGAATGCAACATCAGTATATTTGTTTGCTAACGAAGCAAGAACTGGTGCTTCAGCCCGACATGGCGAGCACCACGATGCCCACACATTTACAACTGCGACTTTGTCTTTTGTGTATGTGTAGTTAGCGCCAGTCAGAGTTAATCCAGATATGGCTGGGGCAATTTTTCTATCTGCAATTTTTATAAATGTTGTCGAGCCATCACCGGAAACAAAACTTTCTTCTGCTGAAGATGATCCGCCTCCACCGCACCCAGTAAGTGCAATTGCTAATGCAACCAGAAGTACAAGTTTCTTCATTACTTTTTTTCGGGCAATAAGTGACGTGCGGGTTCGGAATATGTAAGTCCAGAGATAAATCCCTCATCATCAAAATGAACACTGGTGACAGATGCAAGCGTGCACTCGCGTTTGCGTGGATCATGTAACAGGCGACGATTTTCTATTGCGCTGCGTAAAATCCAGATCGGTAATTGATGCGAAACGCATATTGCATCTTTACCTTTAGCAGCATCTCGGGCTGCAAAGATTGCTGCAAGCATGCGATTAATCTGCTCATCGTATGGCTCGCCCCATGATGGCTTCCATGGATTCCATAAGTGCTTCCATGCCGCAGGATGACGCAAAACTCCATCGCCTACACCAAATGGTTTTCCTTCAAAAATGTTTGCTGCTTCTATGAGTCGTTCATCAGTTGTAATACAAATATTGTGTGCGGCCGCAATAGGTGCAGCGGTTTCTTGTGCACGCTGCAGAG
>DAISII010000059.1:0-6285 GCA_036822115.1 Candidatus Planktophila sp. | reverse complement strand
CTCTTACCGTGAAGTCAAGCGGCTCATTGACACTGGTGACTACGGTAAGCCAACCTTCCTTAGAACAATTACTCGCAACGTTGCATCAACAGGGGCAACAACGCCTGGCTTATTTACAAATATAGCAATCCATGACTTTGATATTTTCCGCTGGCTATTTAAAGATGAATGGGTGTCAGTACAAAGTCATTACCCACGCAAATCGTCACTATCTCCTGAAGGTATAGCAGACCCATTAGTAATTACCGCTTTTATGAAATCGGGGATCATGATGTTAGCCGACATTGTCGCTTTCAATAATTATGGTTATGACGTTCGAACAGAGGTTATTTGCGAAAAAGGATCAATTGAGATCGGAATTAATGGTGATGTAATAACGCGGGCTAATCGTGTCATGGGTGCTCACACAGGTGGGAAAATGGAAGAGAACTGGATTCCGCGTTTTACCGAGTCTTATATCGAAGAATTGCGCGCTTGGGTGCAGGCACTTTTAACAGGTGAAGTTAACTCAGATTTAGCAACAGTTGATGATGCGCTAGCAGCTAACGAAGTCTGTGCATTGGGTGTTGCTTCAATCTAATAATTACTGCTTTCAAAAAAGAATTGATCTAGGCCTAATTGAGCCGAACCCAGAATGGCTAAATCATTACCTAGTTCTGATCCTTTAATCTCTAGATTTTTAGTAGCTAATGCTCCTGCACGCTGGTAAACCGCTTCTTTACTGGTCGCTATCACCAAGTCAGATGCTTCTATTAAGCGTCCAACGATGATTACTTTGCTGGGATTGAGAAGATTAACTGCATCAGCAACTGCGTGACCAATGTAAGAACTAGCCTCAGTTATTAGATGCAGAACCTTCGAGTCACCTTTGCGGCATAAATCGGCGATATCAGAAGTATCCTTAACTTTATAGCCCATTGCATTAAGTTTTTCAGTAAGGGCCCACCCACTAGCAAATGATTCAACGCAATCAGTGTGTCCACATCTACATTCCAAACCCTTGAGTGCATCTAACTGCATATGACCAATATCTCCAGCAGATCCACCTGAACCTCGGTGAAGTTTCCCACTAAGAATCATTCCGCTTCCGATACCGGTAGCAACCTTTACAAGTAACAAGTTTTGAACATCCGGACATACGAGTCGGTGTTCACCAATTGCCAAAAGATTTGCATCGTTTTCTAAATATGTGGGTATACCCACAGCATCGGTAAATTCTTTTTGAAAATTGACACCATCCCACCCACGCATAATTGGGGGATTTACTACTTTGCCTAATGCGTGAGAAACCGGCCCAGGAACACCAACGATGATTCCTAAACGTTTTGCTTTAGGAACATTCTTAAACATCTCTTTGATTTGAATAATGCTTTCAGGCAAAATCTTTCTTGGACCGTCTGATATGGACATTTTTGTCGATTGGGAATTTTGAATTTCTCCTCTTAAGTTTGCAATTGCAACTGTCATAGATGTCGCAGAGAAATAGACCACACCAACAAAGCCATAGCTTTGATTCAATGAAAGATAAGACGCTTTACGGCCACCATTGGATGCATCGCCTTCGACCTCAGCAAGTACTTTTTTATTTAGCAGTGCTTGCACCCCCTGGCTAACTGTTACTCTGGAAAACCCAGTCAGTTCTTGAATGCCTGCCCGAGTTAACTGAGTACGACCTCGAAAACACTGGACTAATTCGCGTTCACTGCGTGAAGCCGAATTCATAGCAGCCCTCCGATCGCCGATATTTGTTATCGAACCGTTACCGATAAACCTTGTTGAGAAGAGAGCATACAAGTAATGTTCACAATTAAGCAAACTTCTGTAAAGTGTTTTACAGAGTGTGTCCCAACCTAAGGAGAAATAAAGTGAAGAAAAATCGTTTTCTCGCTGCTGGTGTTTCAGTTGCTGTTACAAGCGCACTTGTGTTCGCTGGTATCGCACCCTCACAGGCAGCACCAAAAAAACTGAAGGATATTCGTATCGCGGCAGTAGTTAAGGGTCTCGATAATCCATTCTTCATCGGCATCAAGGAAGGTATCGAAGAGACTGCGCTCAAGTATGGAGTAACAGCAAACGTACAAGCAGCTCCAGGATTAAATGATGACATTGGACAGGCTAACAAGCTCGATTCACTAGCAGGGCAGAACTACGACTGCTACATCGTTATTCCTATCTCTTCAAACAACCTCTCACAAGGAATTGGAAAGATCACAAAGAAGGGTAAGGCTGTAATTAATATCGACTCACCAGTTGATGCAGCTTCACTCAAGGCAGCAGGCGGAAAGATCACATCATTTGCTGGAACAGATAACAAGGCAGCCGGTAAGGCTGGCGGAGCTTCAATGCTCAAGTTAATCGGTTCAGGTAAGAAGATCGGTCTTATTGCAGGTCTTGCCGGAAACGTAACTTCAAATGCACGTATTGATGGATTTAAAGCCGGCGCAGCAGGAAGTACATTCGTGGGTCCTGTAAACGCTGACTGGGATACAACAAAGGCACTAGATGCAGCTAACGCTATGTTGGTTGCTAATCCAGACCTAGCCGGATTCTTTGCAGCCAATGATCAGATGGCACAAGGAATTGCGCGTGCAGTTGCCGCAGCCAAGAAGAATATTCCTATCTACGGAGTTGATGGCATTGCTGATGCTCTCAAGGAAGTTAAAGCTGGAACAATCACTGCATCAATTTCACAATACCCATACGTGATGGGCCAGATGGGCGTTGAAGCTTGCATTATTGCTGCACAAGGCGGCAAGGTTCCAGCACAGACAATCACCCCTTATTACGTAATTGATAAGAGCAATATTGATAAGGCTCTTACAAATAAGAGCACACGAGGATATTTCCCTAACCAGACCCCTCCAGGTGCTTACAAGAATCCCTACACTAAGTTAATTAAGAAGAAGTAACTCAATTCAATTAACTAAAGTAAGGGAAACATGTCAAACGGTGTAACCGGTACCACTGCCTCCGCGAAAGCGGAGGCAGTGGGTACACAACGAATCAAGAACGTTAAAGAAAAGATTAAGGACCCGTTTTTTTGGTCTGACTGGCTAGTAGTTATAGCCTTTATTGCTGTCGTCGCGTTTTTTGGTGTACTTGCACCAGAATCTTTCTTGACTACATACAACCTCAATAATATTTTGGTGGCAGCATCAATACCAGCAATTATCGCTGTTGGACAAACTTTCACAGTTGCTACTGCGGGTATTGATCTCTCAGTGAGTTCAACGATGACCTTCGGCGCAGTCGTGTTTGGCCTTGGCTTCACAAATGGCTGGCCCATTTGGCAATGCGCAGTATTTTCAACGCTTGCGGGGGTTTTGGTTGGATTCATCAACGGCTTTATCATCGCAAAGAGAAAAATCAATGACTTTATTGTCACTCTTGGAATGCTCAGCGTTGCCGCTGGCGCAGCACTAGTTCTCAGTGATGGAAAGCCTCGTCAAATCATCAGTGGACCTCTAGCAACTTTGGCAATTGGAGAAGTTGCCCATGTCCCATATTTGATGTTCATAGCTTTGGCCATAGTGTTAGTCGCACATTTTGTTTTGTTTAATACACGATTTGGTACCCACGTGTTAGCAACAGGTGGCGATCCTGATGCAGCTAGAGCAATGGGTATCTCCATCGTAAAGATAAAAATCGCCGTGTATTCAATATCAGGTGCACTTGCGGGCTTTGCGGCAATGCTGACAATTGCTCGAATTGGCGCTGCCGAACCTGCAGCCAATACTTCGATTTTGCTGAACAGTGTTGCAGCCGTTGTGCTTGGCGGAGTGAGTTTATTTGGTGGCCGAGGAACAATCCTGGGGCCTTTTATCGCAACTCTTTTGTTGCAATCACTCACCAACGGCCTCACCGTTATCGGTGTAGCTGCTTATTACCAATACCTTTCAATCGGGCTTGTAGTTATTTTGTCTGCTGCGTTAGTGAGAACGGATAAATGAGTAACTCAACTGACTATGCAATTGAATGTACTGATATTAAGAAGGCGTTTGGAAGCGTTGAAGCGCTTAAGAGCGTTTCAATTTATGCTCGCCCAGGTGAAGTTACAGCGATCATCGGTGATAATGGCGCAGGAAAATCCACTCTCATTAAGTGCATTTCTGGTGTTTACACCGCAGATCAAGGTGAAATCAAGATTGATGGCAAACCAGTGCATTTCACAACACCCGAAGAGTCGCGCTCTTTTGGAATCGAAACGGTTTATCAAACCCTTGGTTTGATTGAAGATTTAAGTATCTGGCAAAATCTATTCCTTAACCGCGAGATTGTTCGTGGATTCGGGCCGTTTAAAATTCTCAATAAAGCAAAAATGAAGGCTGAATCCATCAAGATGTTAAAAAATCTTGATGTTTATATCCCATCCATCAAGTCACGAACCCGTGGGCTTTCAGGGGGCCAACGTCAAGCTGTAGCGATCTGTCGCGCTGCAGGTTGGGGTTCTCGTGTCGTGATTATGGATGAGCCAACTGCTGCATTGGGAGTACGAGAAACGGCAAAGGTGGAAGACCTAATTTCGAGAATGAAGTCTCAAGGTCTTGCCATCTTGCTGATCAGTCACAACTTTGATCAAGTTCTGCGACTTGCAGACCACATTTGGGTTATGCGTCAAGGCGATGTCATGGCGGGAATGCGCGCAAAAGATACGACTGGCGATGAATTAGTCGCACTCATCACTGGCGCTAGCGCCGGAAGAAAGTAGGAATCATGGCTAATATCCCAAACCTCTTAGGAGTTCACGCACTTGTATGGGTAGGCGGCTGGAGCAACGAACAGGCCACCGAAGCAATCAAGAACTCTAAAGAGGCCGGATATGGGCTAATTGAGATCCCAGCCCTTGATCCAAAGTCAATCGATGTTGCACACACCTCTAAAACTCTTAAAGAGTTTGGGATGAAGGGTGCATGTTCACTGGGACTTTCATTCGATGCAGATATCAACAATGAAGATAATGAGATTGCTAAGCGTGGAGAAGCACGATTAATGGATGCGCTCACTGTCGTCGAACAACTTGGTGGAGATTATCTTGGCGGTGTTGTCTTTAGCGCACTTGGAAAATACCCAAAACCAACAACGCCAAAAGCAGTTGAAAACGCTACTAATGCACTGCGTCGCTTGGCACAGGCAGCGTCACAACGCGGAATCACTGTGGGGCTTGAACCAGTAAATCGTTATGAATCAAACCTGCTAAACACTGGTCAACAAGCTTTAGATATGATCAAAAATATTGGAGAAAAGAACGTAGTTGTCCACCTGGATGTTTATCACATGAATATCGAAGAACAAGATCTTGTTTCTCCGGTTTTAGCAGCAGGCTCACAACTTGGTTATGTTCACATCGGTGCAAGCCACCGTGGACCACTAGGCACAGGCAACATTGACTTTGATTCATTTTTTGGCGCTCTTGCAAAGATTAATTACACAGGCACGATCACATTTGAATCATTCTCTTCAGCTGTTGTTTCACCGGATCTTTCAAGCACACTTGGAATCTGGCGCAACTTATGGACAGATAATAAGTCGATGGCTAAATCTGCTCGTGAATATATGGAAGCAAAGATCGTCGCAGCCCACGCATAAAAATGACTCAAGCATCACTTTCCTTTGAACAAGCTTTGTCACGGGTCACGGAGCTTCTCAACAATGCCAATGGTCGAATAATCATTGGCATTGTTGGAAAGCCTGGGGCAGGCAAATCGACACTCTCTTCCTATTTGATTGAAAAGCTTCCAAAAGAATCCGTTGCTCTTGTTCCAATGGATGGGTATCACCTAAGTAATAAAGAGTTGGATGCCTTAGGACGTCGCAATCGCAAAGGCGCCCCAGATACTTTTGATTCAAATGGGTATGCAGCGTTATTGCAAAGAATCGCTACTTCAACCGATGATGTTTATTTCCCCGTATTTCATCGTGAGATTGAAGAGTCAATTGCTGCCGAAGGAGTTGTTACGGCAAAAACAAAGATTGTTCTCACTGAGGGCAACTACTTACTTCATGATCAAGGTGGTTGGAAAAACGTTGCGCCAATTCTTACTGAGTCTTGGTATGTTGAAGTCGATGACGTTGTGCGCCTAGAGCGATTAGTTGATCGTCATCATTTCTATGGGAAAGAGCGTCAAGCAGCATATGACTGGGCCCATGGCACAGATGAGAACAACGCCCGATTGGTCGAGGGCACCAAAGAATTAGCTGATTTTCTCGTTATTAATCGAGATAAATAGCAGGTAAACTTCCCCTGTACTCGGAGACGTCGCATAGCCCGGTCGAGTGCGCCTCACT
>DAISII010000058.1:0-6310 GCA_036822115.1 Candidatus Planktophila sp. | reverse complement strand
CAGCAATGCTTATGGCTGGCCTTGATGGAATCTTGAACAAGATCGAACCACCTGCTCCAGTTGATAAGGATCTCTACGAGCTAGAAGGAGCAGAGGCAGCAGCTATTCCTCAGGTTCCTGGTTCACTCGATGAAGTTCTTAACAACCTAGAAAAGGACAATGATTTCTTAACAAAGGGCGGAGTATTTGCCAAGGATCTTATTGATACGTGGATTGCATTTAAGCGTAAGGAAGAAGTTGACTACGTTCGACTACGTCCACACCCAGCAGAGTTTGAGCTGTATTTCGACATCTGAGAAATCCGTTAGAACAAAGCCCGCCCCTTAAAAAGGCGGGCTTTGTTGTGTCCTCTTCTAGTAGATTAGGTTCATGCAGATGACTCTATCGATTGCCATTTTTGTTATTGCCTATATTTT
The DNA here is from genome assembly GCA_036822115.1 of Candidatus Planktophila sp. Taxonomy (GTDB): domain Bacteria; phylum Actinomycetota; class Actinomycetes; order Nanopelagicales; family Nanopelagicaceae; genus Planktophila. The sequence goes on along the minus strand of DAISII010000058.1, from coordinate 5,894 downwards.
TATTGCAACGGAAAAAGTCAGCAGAATTGCAATCACCCTTGCTGGCGCAGCGTTGATGGTAATTGTCGGTTCTACCGATGCTGACAAAGCTTTTTATAGTCATGAAACTGGAATCGATTGGAATGTAATCTTTCTACTTCTTGGAATGATGATTATTGTGGGAATCATTCACAAAACTGGTTTATTTGAATTTTTAGCTGTCACCGCTATCAAGAAATCAAAAGGAAACCCAAAAATTGCCATTGTTTACTTAATGGTTCTGACCTCATTGGCCTCAGCGATTTTAGACAATGTTACAACCATTTTGTTGGCAGTGCCTATGACGATAATAGTATGTAGGCATTTAAATGTTTCTCCTATTCCTTTCATACTCTCTCAAGTATTTGTATCAAACATAGGTGGTGCTGCCACCCTTGTAGGAGATCCTCCCAATATTATTATCGCAAGTAAGGCAAATCTCTCATTTAACTCTTTCCTCGTGCACATGGCACCGATGGTTGTGTTAGTCCTTTTAGTAGTTATTCCTTTGCTTGTATTTATGTTTAAGAGAAAGCTTGTCAATACGCCGTCTGACCGTGAAGCCGTGATGAAATTAAGCCCACACTCTTATCTCAAGGACAAAGTTTTGCTGAAAAAGAGTGTCATCGTCTTGGCTCTTGTAATGATTGCGTTTATGACTCATTCAATTTTTCATCTTGAGCCCTCAATAATTGCGTTGCTGGGTGCTGGAGTACTCGTCGCCATCAGCGGCTTAAAGCCTAAGGACTATGTACAAGATGTCGAATGGTCAACATTGGTATTTTTCGCTGGTTTGTTCATTATGGTTGGAGCGCTTGTTAATGTAGGTGCACTCGCGGAATTTGCAGACTACTTAAAGTCCATTTTTGGTAGCGACACCAAGCTCGCTGCTGTTTCAATACTGGGAATTTCAGCAGTTTTGTCTGGCCTGGTTGACAATATTCCTTACGTAGCTGCCATGGCGCCTGTTGTGACAGAGTTGAGCGTTGGTTTGACTGGGACCAGAGAACACGTTCTTTGGTGGGCATTAGCCTTTGGAGCCGACTTTGGCGGTAACGCAACCATAATTGGAGCGAGTGCAAATGTAGTAGCCATTGGCTTGGCACAAAAAGCTGGTATCAAAATTTCATTCTGGCAATTTGCTAAATATGGGATAGCTATAACTGCAGTAAGTACTGCAATGATATTTCCTTATATTCTTCTCTACTATTTCTAACGCTCCTGCTTCGCAATAGTTTTTCGAGCCAGGATGATGTGACCGAAGAAGCCAATAATCAGCGCGAATATCACGCCCACGTTGGCAAAAGCCCACGCTCCCTGTTTCCCTCCAATAACCCCAAGAAAATATCCTTGCCACGATAACCATGAAGCAAAGGTGTTCGTCACAAATCCCCAGCCAACAATTGTTCCAAGCAGCATCAAAGCTATAGATCCTTTGTTGATTGATCCATACATTCCTTGCGCGTTATACAAATCCTCTTCGATGTATGCCTTCTTTCGCATAATGACATCAGCAACAAAGATCGCAGACCACACCGCAACTGGCACACCAAGTGTGATCAGAAAACCTTGGAATGGATAGAAGAAATTGTCAGCAACCCACACGATGTAGATGCATCCTGCAAGCATTATGAAGGCATCAATAATTGCTGCTTGATGGCGCTTGATTGGTACACCAATTGAAACAAGAGCCAAACCTGAAGAGTAAAGATCAAGAATAGCTCCACCTACTAACCCCAATATTGCAATTAGTGCGAATGGGATTAAAAACCATGTAGGAAGTAGCGATGTGAGGGCACCGATTGGATCCATAGCGATCGCTTCACTTAGCTCTTTGCTGCCGGCTGATAAGGCAGCGCCGTAAATCACTAAAGCGATTGGAACAACTGATGCACCAAGGACGGTCCATCCCACTACAGCCTTGCTGGATACAGTTCTTGGTAAATAACGCGAGTAATCTGCAGCGCAATTAACCCATCCAAGTCCGATACCGGTGATACCGAAGATCAACGCGCCAATGAATCCTTGGGTCGAACCATCCTTGATTGCAGTGACTGCGCTCCAGTTGACTGAGTCAATAGTTAGGGCGATGTAAATAACTGTCATTGCCACAGTTATGACTGTCAACAATTTTTGTAGCTTCATAATCACGCCAAAGCCAAGAACACCACCAAAAACAGTAAGTGAGACCGCAATTACAAATCCAAGTATCAGAGCAAGATTCTGATCTACTCCCCCGATTCGGGAGAAAACTGTTCCAGTCGCAAGGGTGGCAAGTGACACTAGAACTGTTTCCCAACCAACAAAAATAAAATAAGAGAGCATTCCTGGAAGGATGCTGCCCTTTACTCCAAATGATGCCCGCGCCAAAACCATGGTTGGTGCATTTGAACGCTTGCCTGCCAGAGAGCTAATGCCCACAAGAAGAAATGAAGCAATCGTTCCGATTATCGCTGCGAAGGTTGCCTGTCTAAAGGAGATTCCGAATCCTAAAAAGAACGATCCATAGGAAAGTGCCAGTAGCGAAACATTGGCTCCCGCCCACGGCCAAAACAGGGAGCGTGCAGCTCCTTTTCGTTCAGCTTCTTGAATCGTATTGGGGCCATTTATCTCAAGATCAAATGCCGACATTCCTACTTTTTCTCACTCTTACGGTGTATGAAATATCCAACTGCACCGAGCATCAGAAGAAGTACAAACACAGCTATTCCTATCGGAGGCGATGAGGTTTTCTCGATTTCAGCGGTGGTTGTGGGGACGGCTTCGGCATATTCAGGTGAGGCGTTGAAGGTGTACTCGCCTTCAATTACATGACCATCTTGGCCAACGACACGATATTTCACAATAAACACTCCTGCAGCACTTTGCCGAGAAATCTGGGTCGTGATTCTTCCTCCCTCTACGACAGAGTCATCGGAGCTCATAACGTATCCTGTTGAGTCGGTGACTTCTAACGAGTTAACAATCTCGCCATCTAAATTCTGCAAATCGCCACTAAATTCAATCCACACTTGCGTAGGAATCGGATTTACATTGGAAAACTGGTCAGGAAATGATGAAACAATTTCTACATGAGCCGATGCAATTGGAGTCAAACACAACGCTAATCCGGCAAAGCAAAGCGATACAAGTAATTTACGCATGCGCTGAGTTTAGTCTAAAAAGAAATCAAGAAGGAAATCCTTTGTGCCAGGAGTTACTGAGTACTTCTCTAAATCTGTGACTCCCTCACTTGCCAGCAAAAGATCATCGACGAAGAAGTTTCCTGTACATTCTTTGGCATCTCGATTAAAGATGATGTATGCCGCATCCGCCAGAATCTCGGGCGTGCGACCTGCTGCAGCATCAATTCCAGGAATCATTTGAAGTGCGGCTGTATCAATAACTGTTCGAGGCCACAATGCATTCACACCGATGCCATCGCGTTTGAACTCTTCTGCCATGCCAAGGACACACATACTCATTCCGTACTTTGCCATTGTGTAGGCAACATGATTTTTAAACCATATTGGCTTCATTGACAACGGTGGTGAAAGATTCAAAATGTGCGGGTTTCTTCCCTCTTGAGCTGATTTACGTAGGTGTGGCAAGGCAGCTTGTGAGGTCAAGAAGGTTCCGCGCACATTTACATCAAACATTAAATCAAAGCGTTTTGCTGGGGTTTGATCGGTACGGGTCAAGTTTATAGCACTTGCGTTATTGATAAGAATATCGATACCACCAAAGGCCTCAGCTGCTTGATTGACCGCCGCTTCTATCTGCAACTCATCACGTAAATCGCATTGAATTGCTAGCGCTTTGCCACCAGCGGCTTCGATTTCGGCTGCAGCGGTGTGAATCGTACCCGGCAACTTTGGATTGGGATCAGAAGTCTTGGCAGCAATTGCAATTGATGCTCCGTCTCGTGCAGCACGCAATGCGATTGCTAGTCCGATTCCGCGAGATCCACCGGTGATAAAGATTCGTTTTCCTGCAAGTGACATTTACTTACCCTTCTTAGACATGAACTTCATGAACGCTTCCATAGCTTCTTCTGATTGCAACGCCATTGAGAAAATCTCAAACTCAGCCTTCATGATCGCGGCAACTGCATCATGATTTTTCGCTTTTAAAAGAGCTTTCGTGTTAATGATTGCTTGCGGTGGTTGCTCAGCAATGTGCTGTGCGATTTTCATGACATGTGTCAGTGGATCTTCAGCTTTTGCAGCAGCTAACCCCATTTCAATTGCTGAATCTGCATCAAAGCTCTCACCTGTCATGAAGATGCGTGCTGCTCGCTGATAGCCAACTAACTGTGGGAATAAGTAGCTCGATCCCGCTTCGGGTACCAACCCCAACGAGGCAAATGGCATTGAAAAATTGGCGGTTGGCCCAGCAATTACAACATCGCAGTGAAGCAACATTGTTGTGCCAACTCCAACAGCATTTCCTTTAACAGCAGTAAGCAAAGGCTTTGGAAAGTTAAGAAGTGCTGCCAAAAATTTGGCAACCTCTGAATCATCTGATGTTGGTGGATTATTCATGAAATCCATGATGTCGTTGCCAGCCGTGAAATGTTCACCCTCAGCCGTAAGCACTACAGCTCGGATTCCGAAATCCCCAGCAGCATCATTGAGGGCTGTTGCCAAATCTGAATACATAGACCGTGTTAATGCATTCATCTTCTCAGGTCGGTTAAAGCTGAGGGCTAGCACTCGTCCCTCTAGTTTGTGCAAGATTTCGCTCATTTGGGCATCTTATGGGGTGACTCGAACAATTAAAAAGAGCACAATGGAGACACGCGGAGAGGCGGATCCATACATGACACGAGACATCACGATTTCAACACGGGAGTTAACTCCCTTTGAACAATTGGTTCTGGAGTTGGTCTGTGAAGGAAAATCAAATGGCGCTATCGCTCTTCAGACCTCTCATAGCGAAAAAGTCGTCGAAAACACCGTCAGTCGAAGTGCGCAAGTTTTCGGAATCAAATCAGATAGTCAGACAAATCTACGTGTATTGCTAGCACTGGCCTACCGTGCCCAATACGGCGATAAAGCATTTGATAAATTAAATGTTCCTTGCTCCCATATGGAAGTTGGTCCAGATGGAAAAGCAATATGCAATCGTCACATCGATTGAGGGCAAACACTCTGTAATTTTCATCGAGTGCTGACCCTCGTACTTTTCTACTTCGGTTACTAATTACTGGAGTACAAATGCCTCGTATTGATTTTATTGTTCAATACCTATGAGGGAGAGAGAATTAAATGAAACGTAGAACTTTTGACAAGTTGGTCTCATATGTTGGCTTGGGATTAGCCGCGCTGCTGCTGACCTTTGCTGGTTTACTTAACTGGGGTGCATCATTTGCCGATGAGAATGTCGCGACACAACTCGCGATGCAGAACATCAGCTTTCCTAGCGTCGAAGCCATGCCGCCTGCTACAAAAGATCAACTTGCGAAATGGGCGGATCAAAAAGTGGTTACTGGAGAAATGGCACGTGCTTACTCTGATCTGTACATTCTTGAACATATGAATGCGTCAGCAACAGCCGTCATGGGCAAGCCAGCAACATACTCTGAGGTTTCAGGTGTTTACATGGGCCTTGTTCGAGGTGGCAGTACAGACACTGCAAAGATTGCACAATTTGGTGATCTTCGTGAAACTCTATTTATGGGAAATACTTTGCGTGGAATGCTTCTACAAGCCTATGCATTTGGAACGATGGGTGTAATCGCTGGTTATGCAGCGATTGCATCCCTTGCGGGTGCTGTTTTATTCCTTTTGTTGGGTATAGCTGGGTTAATGCACATTCGTCGTACTCCTGAGGATGCGACGATTTAACCCTCAACTCTCCGTGAGGGGTTAAAAAAGCGCCCCTGGGTTTATCCC
>DAISII010000057.1:0-6419 GCA_036822115.1 Candidatus Planktophila sp. | reverse complement strand
CATTTGGGCCATGGCTATCCTCCCGACAGTCAGGCGGTAAGGGTAGCGGAAAGGCTAGTCAGTTAGCGAATCGAGAATGTCGTCCAGGCCATCTAGGTCAGGAAGATATAGCGCCAGCGCCGGCAGATCATCAAGCGAATTCAGCCCTAGTCGCTCTAGGAAGTAGCTGGTTGTCCTATACAAGATCGCACCAGTTTCATGCTCTACCCCTGATTCCTCGACTAAACCACGGGTGATCAAGGTCTTCATAACAGCTTCCACGTTGACCCCACGAATAGCAGATACGCGAGCTCTAGAGACCGGCTGACGGTATGCGATGACGGAAAGGGTCTCCAGTGCAGCCTGGGTTAACCGGGATTGCTGGCCATCAAGGACAAATTTCTCGACAACAGCCGAGTAGTTGGCATGGCTATAAAAGCGCCATCCCCCATTGATTTTGCGCAGCGAGAAGCCACGATCTTCATAACTTCCTTCGAGCGCCGTTAGCGCGGTTTCGATCTCTTCGATCGGACGCTCAAGAACCTGGGCCAAAATAATCTCAGTCACCGGCTCATCGACCACCATAAGGATCGCCTCGATGGAACGTTCAACTTCTACATTAAACATTTTCATCTCTTTCTGTCGAGTCTTCCATCTCTAAAACCACGGGTATATCAAACTCATCGGTTATCTCGACCTCGCCCTCAAGGCTTCCGGTCCAACTGATCTGCAGTTCGCCTAGGGCGATGACCTGATCAAACCGTAGGACACCCTGACGATACAGGTCCAGCAGGGCCAGGAAGCGCGCCACGACAACCAGGGTGCTGTCGGCATCTGAAATCAGGTTTCTAAAGCTCAGGGTCTTTGAGTGTCGCAGCGCTTCAACGACCATACGTGACTCCTCAGCCACGCTTACAAGGGCCATGTGGAGGTGTTGAATCGCCACCACTGGCACCACCTTAGGCGTCAAAACGCGCTCGGCTATGGCTGCAAATCGCGCAGCCCCCACCCCGATCAACACCTCAGGCAATAGCGCTGCAAGGGCGGGATCCAGGGCGACCACGCGGGCAAATGATTTATCGGCAGCGGCGATACGTTCATTAAATGTCGCAGCGATCTCCTTGAATGCTCGGTATTGCAGCAATCGAGCAAATAGAAGATCCCGAGCTTCAAGAAGGGCTAGATCCTCTTCATCCTCAACATCTCCGGATGGGAGTAAGCGCGCCGCCTTCAGATCTAACAAGGTAGCGGCGACAACTAGGAATTCGGTGGCTTGTTCAAGCTCCCAACCCTCACCCGATGCTTCTAGACCGCGGATAAAGGAAATGAACTCATCGGTCACCATGCTCAATGAGACTTCAGTGACATCCATTTTGTGACGGGAAATCAGCTGAAGCAGCAGATCAAAAGGCCCATCAAAGTTGGCCAGGTGAACCGAGAAGCCTGCTGAGGCAGCATTTACATCAGTTGCAGCCTCGACTGAGATCTCCTCAGTAACGCTCTCTATGATCTCCACGGAGGCACCTTACTTCACGCTTGCCTGTTTTCTGTGTAACGCATAGGCTCCCGCGTATATCAGGAAAGAGGTTTGAAGATTGAACGCTAAATCGACAATTGCAGAGGATGTAGCGACTACATCTACCTTGCTAGGCAAGGCGGCACAAAACTTTCCAAATCCCGCTGCCCTAACAGAGCATGGCGGTGCAAAGGTTATTTCTATTTTCAACCAAAAAGGTGGAGTTGGAAAGACAACCAGCACTATTAATCTAGGTGCGGCATTATCTGAATTAGGTCGCCGTGTTTTATTGGTCGACTTCGATCCGCAAGGTGGTTTGTCTTTAGGCCTTGGAGTTAATGCGCACTCATTGCCATTAGAACAAACTGTGTATTACGCATTAATGACTCCTACCGCAAACGTTGATGACATCGTTTTGAAATCCTCGGTTCCTGGGTTGGACTTCATGCCCGCAAACCGTGACTTAGGTACAGCTGAAACAACTCTTGGTGCTGAAATTGGTGGTCAGCAGTATCTAAAGCGCGCACTTGCGCCACTGAGAGATTATTACGATGTTATTTTGATTGACTGCCAACCAACAATGGGTCAATTAACAATTAACGCACTTGTTGCATCTGATGAAGTGATTGTTCCGTTGCAATGTGAGTACTTCGCACTACATGGTTTTATCGAACTTAAGGGCAATTTAGATAAAGTTAAGAACTTTCTTAACCCAAATCTTAAACTTATTGGAATTCTGGCAACTATGTATGACAAGAAGACTTCACACAATCGTCAGGTGCTTGAGCGAATTCTTGAGCAATTTCCTGAGGATGTATTTGAAACGATCATTGCCAAAACAATTCGCTTCCCCGAAACAACTGTTGTCGGAGAACCAATCACAACTTATGCAACATCTTCAGGTGGAGCAGCTTCATACCGACGTTTAGCACGAGAACTTATCGCCAGAGGAGGCGCACGATGACACGCAGGGCAAACCTTCCAGGTGCTGATGAACTATTTCGTTCTACAGCTCCAGCACTAAGCGCAGTGCCGTCGCAGTCAATCCCCGATCACGTCGCTCCCCTAGTTGCACCTGCCATAGCAACACCAAAAGCGCCATCATCTAAAAAGGGAGTGCGCACAATTGCGCGTCGTCGCGTAACCACTGTTGATCGCTCCCCTTCAGGTCGCGAGCGTCATGACGAAAAAATTACTGTGTACCTTTCACCTGATGAACTTTTTGATCTTGATCAAGCACGGCTTCAGCTACGAGGCGATTTAGGTCTTGCTGTTGATCGTGGTCGTATTGTTCGCGAATCTATTGCAGTGATCATTGCTGATCTCGAAGCAAAAGGTGATCAAAGTATTTTAGCTCGCCGCTTGCGCGGTCTATAAATCTACTTACCTGGCTCGAGGATGAGCCATCGAATAACTCTCTCTAACTTTATCTATCGTTATAAGCGTGTAAATCTGGGTAGTTGTGACTGATGCATGTCCTAGTAATTCTTGGACGACGCGGATATCTGCGCCACCATCTAATAAGTGCGTTGCATACGAATGTCTAAAGACGTGCGGTGATACATGCTCGGTAACGCCTGCTGACTCAGCTGCATCAAGCACCATCTGCCACGCAGATTGTCTAGAGATTCTTGATCCACGAGAATTAAGAAACAGCGCCGAAGTTGGCTTTGCACTCTTTGCTGCTAAATCTGGTCTGACTCTGGTCAGGTAGTTGTCTATCGCTTTTGAAGCAAAAGACCCCAAAGGAACAATTCTTTCCTTCGAGCCCTTCCCGCGTAGTTTTAATGTGATGATCACTCCATCATCGGTTTCAATGGAACTCAAATCATTGATATTTATTCCAATCAACTCACTTACTCGAGCGCCGCTGCTATACAAAAGTTCCAGCATGGCCTGATCACGTACCGTAATTGGTTGACCTTCACGATGTGCTGCGTCGATCATCGAAACTATCTGATCTATTGTCAACGCTTTTGGTAAACGTCGTGCAGCTTTGCTGGGTGCAATTTCCAATGTGGGATCTGCGTACCCATATTCTTGTTGTAAATGTTTAAAAAATGATCTCAAGGTTGAATCTACTCTGTTGATACTGGCGACAGAGAGCTTTGCTTCGCGAAGTGAGTTTTCAAATTCGCTTATGATTTCAGGACCAACTTCAGATAGCGGTTTACCGTTTAGAAAAAGTGCAAACTTTGTTAAGTCTCTTCGGTACGCCGCTATCGAATTAGCTGCTAACCCTCTCTCGATTTGCAAATGATTCAGGAAGGATGCCGATGCTTGATCAAAATTCAATGCTTGAGTACCCATGCGCTTCTGCAACCGCGGAACAATAGATTGCTCCTTCATGCACATTTAATCCTTTAGCTAAGTTGGCATCTTTTCTACATGCAGCTTCCCAACCTACATTTGCCAAAGAGAGTGCATATGGCAGGGTTGCATTAGTTAAGGCGTATGTAGAGGCCACAGGAACAGCCCCTGGCATATTGGCAACACAGTAAAAGACAGAGTTGTGAACTGTAAATGTTGGCTCTGCATGTGTTGTCGGCTTAGAGTCTTCAAAACAACCTCCCTGATCAATTGCAATATCAACCAACACTGACCCGCTCTTCATTTGCGCAACGAGTGCATTAGAAACTAACTTCGGGGCTTTTGCGCCATGAACTAAAACAGCACCGATTACTAAATCAGCTAATTTAACTTCGCGCTCGATGGCATGCTTGGAAGCCACCAAAGTTTTGATACGCCCTTGGTACTGAGTATCGATGTACTGCAAACGATTAATCGACCTATCAAAAACTGTGACATCAGCGCCCATTCCTACCGCGATTACAGCTGCGTTAAGTCCAGCAACTCCCCCGCCAATAACGACAACACGTCCCGGGGCCACTCCGGGCACTCCGCCAAGTAATACGCCACGGCCACCATGAGGTTTTTGCAAAGCCGTTGCGCCGACTTGGGTAGCAAGACGTCCTGCAACCTCACTCATTGGTGCAAGCAATGGCAAGGTTCCATTAACTTCGACAGTTTCATAAGCAATAGCTGTTGTTCCCGATGCTATCAATGCATCTGTGCAGGCCTTTGAGGCTGCTAAGTGAAGATAGGTGAAAAGCGTTTGACCTTTACGCATCTTCACATACTCAGATTCGATCGGCTCTTTCACTTTAAGAATTAGGTCAGCTTTTTTCCACACCTCATCAGCTGTTGCGACAATCGTGGCTCCGGCTTGAATGAAATCCTCATCGGTAATTGCAGAGGCAACTCCCGCTGATTGTTGAATCACAACAGTATGGCCTGCGTGCACAAACTCCGAAACACCTTCAGGGGTAATAGCAACTCGTGATTCGTGGACTTTAATTTCCTTCGGAACACCAACGAGCATGATTAGCCTTTCGCTGCTACCGCCGCTGCTATCAAACCAATAAATAAAGGGTGTGGTCGCGTTGGACGTGAACGCAGCTCAGGATGAGCTTGCGTGCCTACGTAGTAAGGATGCACCTCTTTTGGAAGTTCTACAAACTCCACGAGGTCTTGTTCCCTAAACATTCCAGAGAAAACAAGGCCAGCGTTCGAAATTTGATCTCGGTACTTATTGTTTACTTCATATCTATGTCGATGACGCTCGGAAACCTCGGTTGAACCGTATGTCGTTGCAACCACTGAACCTGCCAACAAATCCGCGGTGTAGAGACCAAGGCGCATAGTTCCACCCATGTCGCCTTTTCCGGACACGACATCTTTCTGATCGTCCATAGTTGCGATCACCGCGGTTCCAGAATCAGAAAATTCAGCAGATATTGCATCCTTTATTCCGGCTAGATTGCGTGCTGCTTCAATGACCATGCATTGCAAACCTAAACACAAACCTAATGTTGGAATTTCATTCTCGCGTGCGTACTTAAGCGCACCTACTTTTCCTTCAATTCCGCGAATACCAAATCCACCCGGTACGCACACCGCATCAACACCCTGCAAATGTTTTTTTGCTCCTTCTGGAGCCTCGCACTCATCACTAGCAATCCAGACAATTTCAATCTTTGCAAGGTTAGCAAATCCCCCTGCGCGCAACGCCTCAGAGACCGAAAGGTATGCATCAGGAAGATCGATGTATTTTCCAACTAAGCCAACCTTGATGTGATGCTTTGGGTGATGAACTTTCTCAAGCAGCAAATCCCAATCGCCCCACACAACATCATGGCACTCAAATCCAAGACGCTTTACAACATATGCATCCAAGCCTTCGCTGTGTAACACCTTTGGAATGTCATAAATCGAAGGAGCGTCAACTGCTGCAACTACCGCATCAAAATCAACGTCGCACATCAACGAAATCTTCTTCTTCACACCTTCTGGAATTTCGCGATCAGAACGTAAAACAATCGCGTCGGGTTGAATACCAATACTGCGCAACGCTGCAACAGAGTGTTGAGTTGGTTTAGTTTTCAATTCGCCGGACGGACCGATATATGGGACCAATGAAACATGTAAATAAAACACATTGTCGCGACCAACATTTTGGCGAATCTGGCGAATAGCTTCAAGGAATGGTTGAGATTCGATATCTCCAACAGTTCCACCAACTTCTGTAATTACTAGATCAATATCCGGACCAGCCATCGCAAGAATTCGTTCTTTGATTTCATTTGTAATATGTGGAATAACCTGAACAGTTTCTCCAAGATACTCACCGCGGCGCTCTCGAGCGATAACACGTGAATACACCTGTCCAGTAGTCACATTTGCTGACCCATGAAGATTGCGATCCAAGAAGCGTTCGTAATGTCCAATATCTAGATCTGTTTCAGAGCCATCATCAGTAACAAAAACTTCACCATGCTGAAAAGGATTCATGGTGCCAGGATCCACATTGAGATACGGATCGAGTTTTTGCATTGTTACACGGATTCCGCGGGCTACTAATAGC
>DAISII010000056.1:0-6433 GCA_036822115.1 Candidatus Planktophila sp. | reverse complement strand
GTCCTGGACCATATAGATCCCAGTTTGCAATTGGGCTCTTCCAACGCAATGTCACTGACATTTCATCTGAAGAAAGAACTGGCTCTCCCACAATGTTCTTGTGGTAAGTGCTTGAGTATCCCTGAGTATTGAATGCTGGCTTTTCAGTCTTGCTTGCTGGATCGCCAAGTCCTGCTTCAATTGAATATGTGTCGCTTGAAAGAATGTGTGAAAGTAGAAGGTCTACTCCAGTAATTGGAGTTCCATCTGACCAAACACGTCCTGGTGCAACTGTGTATGTAACACGGAAGTCAGTCTTTGAATTCTTGATTATCTTGTAAGAACCAAAAGTTGTGTTCTTGATTAGTTCTTTCTTTTCGTTGTAGTAATTGAATCCCATACCTGTTAATGCTGCTTGATCAGTACATACAGTTGAGTTTGTAGTACTTAGACCACAGTTCAAACCTGTCTGTACGTTGGTGTGGTGAATAACTACTGTTGAACGTGTTGCAGCTTGTGCAGGTGTAAGCAGTGAAACTGCTAACGCCGCTGATGCTGCAGCTGCGAGCGCAAACTTTGCGCTACGTGTGAACTTCATATAGATCCTCCTTGAGGGTGTAAGAAAAGCGTCTGTGGAGAGTCGACCTGCCCCATAGGCGCTTTTGGTGGTGAAAGTGTGCCTTAATGAACGGCAAATGAGCAAGAGGTGAACAATCTGCATAAGCGCGGCTTTATAACGGTCATGTAAAGATTTAGCGTAAACGGGGTGATATCTGGCTTACTTCGCAGGCGTAGCAGCGGCAGGTTTAGCCGTTTCAGCAATATTGAGCAGGAAGCCAATTGATGCACAAGCAATAACGGTTGCAATGACCCCGCCGACATACATGGGCAATCTCAACCCGTAATGGGCCAGGACTCCACCCAGCAAGGATCCAATCGGCATCATCCCCCACACCAAGGTTCGGCGGGTTCCATGAATTCGTCCATACAACTCGGTAGGAATCACTGATTGATAAGTAGCCATTAACAAAATATTCCATTGTGAAATAGCAAAGCCCCCAAAAGTTGAGAGGGCGACAAAGATAGAAATGTTTGGAGAAAATCCTTGCAGCAACAAGACCACAGAACTTGAGACTATTCCGAAGGTCATGACATTGCTGCGGCCAAATTTCTTGGATAAACGCGGAGCCATGACCGCGCCAACAATTGCGCCCAATCCTTGTATTGTGAGAAATACGCCAAACAACTGTTTCGGAAGTTCAAGCTCTTTAATAATGAATAAGACCATGGTTGCCATGCCCATTGAATAACACAAGCCAATAGCGGCTGTTGTTACGACAAGTCTGCGCAAGACCTTTTCATTAAACAGATATCGAATTCCAAACTTCATATCTGCGACAAACTTTCTTTTTTCTGTGTCAACATCATCAGTTCGCACATCTTGTAAGTACTTGATCGGAATCGATAACGCGAGTAACGCCGCAACTGCTAAACCTAGGCTATTGATAAAAAATGGCAGCGAAATCGCGATGGCATATATGAAGCCACTTAATGGAGCACCGACAAAACCTTGAATAACTGTTTCGGAGATTTGGAGCCGAGAATTGCCTTTTTCAAAGTTCTTTTCTTCCAAAATTTGAGGTATCAAAGATTGAGCTGTCGTGTCGGCTGCAACTTCGCACACACCGATCACAAATGAGGCAAAAAGCAACCAATAAATTGTTACGTGGTCTGTAGCAATTAAAACTGCAAGTAAACCAACTACGGCACTTCGTGTGGCATTTGCCCCTGCCAAAATAAATCTGCGATCAACCCGGTCGACTAAGACTCCAATCGGGATTGCAAATAACAACCACGGCAGCATCACCATGGCACCGATTGCTGAAATCAAAACCGTGCTGTCAGTTAGGGTGATTGCAAGCAATGGTGCGGCAGCAATTAAAATTCCATCAGAGAGATTGGAAACAATGCTCGATGCCCACATGCGGTTAAAGGCTGGACCCATGCCCGCAACCTTATAGGGCAGCGATTGATTAAGGACTGCTTTAGATAAGTAGTAGCTTCCTTGCTTTTTCTACAGCGGTATGGCGGCCATCTACATCTAACTTGCGATAGACATTGCGCAAATGAGTCTTCATGGTGTTTTGCGATATATGAAGCTGTTTTGCGATTGCACTAATGGGATTACCTGTTGTCAGGTGCTTCAAGATCTCAAGTTCTCGGTTGGTAAATTTTTCTTCAAGTGCGCCGGTATCTGAATTTGAATTCTTAATCCGCTCTGACATCTCGTGCACCACGCTTTCTATGAAGATAGTTGGCTTAGCTGCAGCAGCCTTCACCATGATTGGATAGAGCCGGTTTTGACGAACAAAGTATTCGTGGAACCCAACTTCGGCCCCAAGATCTAGCGCTGTTCGCAGGTAATTAAGTGCCACATTTTCTTGATCAATATTGATTGTTGCTTGATACAAAATCTTATTGACTCGCTCACGCGGTGTTGTTTCAGGCAGCTGAGCAACTAGAGCATGGACGCGCTTTGGATCTGCCTCAAACTTTAAGTTCATATCAATTTGACGGACCATTTCAATCTTTGGCATCCGCTGCAATAACTCGTCCGCACGCTTCCAGTCATTTAAGACAAAGCGCAAGAAGACATCTGTAACGTCGATAATCCACCCCAGTTGATTGGGAGTCTGAAGCTGCCTGTGTTTTTCACGCTGTACTGCGATCTCATCAACCACATGATTTATTCGACCTTGCGTTATTTGTATACGCGAGCGAGTGCCAACACCCATAAAGTACCAAGGCCAGATTTGTGAAGCTTCGCCCTTTTGTTCAATGACATTTGAAGTTTCAATCGATTTTTCCAATCGAGAAAGTTCAAGTTGGCATCTAGACAAAACTAGCAGCGCATCAAATGGTGCTGTGATTCCTGAGTATCCGTTGCTTTCGGCTTGAGCTATCGATATCGCTGCAATCTCTGCAGCCTCAAAAAATCTCCCTTCACACCACAGTGACATTGCTGTGATACAGCCAATGTGATACCCAGTGATTACCTGACTATTTCCATCCTGATATTCCTTGGCTCGACGCAGTGAAGAAGCAACCAATTCTGCGTCATCATAAATGTAACCAATATCTGCTTGTAATCTCAAAAGTCCAATCTTGTCAAGATTTTCAATGTCCTTGTATGCATTCTCCATTGTCAGGGCTTTGTTAATCATTATTTGAGAGCGCTCGAAATCTCCTCTAGCAAAATACACATGCGACATAATCATGGCTGTTATTTGAGTTACAAACTCTAATTGTGAATTCTGGGTGGCAACAAAATCTAATTCGGTAACTAAACTTTCGGCTTTTTGAAAATCTAAATTCACCATGTGACCAACAACTTGAATACACTTTTTAATCAAATCACCTTGTGGGCTGTCATCTGCCCCATATTGAGACCAACGAATAATTTGATCGCCACGTCCAATTGCAGCCATTTCTCTAATCGAAATCCTTAGAATTTCGGTTATCTGATCAATGTTTCCAACTTTTAAGATGTGATCTAGCGCTGCTAGGGGTGCACCCTTTGCAACAAAGTGTTGGGCCAGCTTTTCATGTGTAGAGACATCTTGAATCTCTTTACTATTACGAATCTCTTCAAGTACCGGAAGCATGATTGGACTAAATCTGTAGGTTCGTTGAAATCCTGATGAGACTGAAACAAACATTCCATCCGTTGCAAGCTTATTGATGTAGGTTTCTGAGAAATCCTCACCCAAAATAATTGCGGCGACTTCTAGATCAAACTCTTCAACTATTCCAAGCTTTAACAGGTGGTGTTTGTTTTCCTGATTTAAGGAATTGAATGACTCTAATGCCAAAATTCCTAATGGGTTAGATGTTTCAGCAATTTTGAATTCACTATCCATGACACCACGTGAAATATTTTTTGCCATTATTTGAATCGCTGCAGGCCAGCCGTTGCACTTTATAAGATGCTTTGAAACCTTCCAATCATTATGGTCCAAGCCATTAAGCTCACAAATAACTGTGATTTCCTCCTGGGAAAACTTTAGATCCTGACTAGTGATCAAACTTAAGTTTCCAAGACTTGCATATCGTGCAAGTGATGTCGCTGGCGTTACTCTTCTAACGATTACAACATGGACATTGCTAGGCAGGCTATCAACTAAGGCCTGTGCAAATGGCGAAACCTCTTGTGCATCTGCTGGGCCGTTATCAATGACAAAGTTAAAGTCTTCTTTTACTGCGCTTGCTTCACGAACCATAAATTGTATGTAGCTATCTGGTGATAAAAATCTTTCGCTTTCAAAATCAACACCAAATTTAGGTAGAACATTTCGAACCGCCTGCACAATGTGTGCAAAAAACATCTGCGGCGAATCGTTTGGATCAACAGCACACCAAATTGTTGGTCTGGTTTGGGCGTGTGCCCATTCGGCCACAAGCATGGTCTTTCCGTATCCAGCAGGAGCAGCAACAATGGTTGCCCCTGGCATATTGGTTTCAAACAGGTGGAATAGGTGCTTGCGGGATAGAAAACTGGCCGGAACAACTGGAGCTACCGTGCGGGCTAGATTCACCCCTGGGTTCGCGGCTCGTTTCATGCTCAAAGGGTGATGGCTAACCCTCGCATAATCAAGGTCGCCTCACCCCATATGGGGTGAGATGTACAGGTTATTTACTGTGGAAACTCGCCCTTGACCAGGAAGTACACGCGACGGGCAACGGCAACAGCGTGGTCGGCAAAGCGCTCGTAGTAACGACCAAGCAAAGTCAGGTCAATTGCGGATTCGATGGTGATTCCCCCACCGCTGTTGGTGATTCCAATAATTACCTTCTTGTGCAATTCATCCATCTCGTCATCATCTTTTTCCATCTGCAAAGCCATGTCGGTGTCTCGCGTTGTGATAACTGTTGCGACCTTTGTTGCTAGCTTTTCTGCAACATGTCCCATTTCGGTAAATGCTAAAACTAAATCTGCTGGAATAGCGTTGCTAGGGTGGCGTAGGCGCGCAACCTTTGCAATGTGATGTGCAAGATCGCCCATGCGCTCTAAATCGGCGCTCATACGAAGGGCGGTAATCAATGCGCGAAGATCGGACGCTACAGGCTGTTGGCGCGCAATGATGTCAATGATGCGGGCATCTAGTTCGTGCTGATAATCATCGATTCTTACATCAGTTGCAATAACTTCTTCGGCAAGGTTTAGATCGGCAGACAGCAGTGCTTTGGACGCCTTAACAATTGATTCCGAAACCATATTTGTAAGGTCGACCAATGATTGTGAAACACCGTCTAGCTCGTCCTGAAACGCTGATCTGATTAGGGCCATGGGAGCAACCTAAGGCTCAATGGTTAACATATGCAATCCATTGGGTTAACGGGCGGTTAACTGGGGTTTTAGGGCGCTAGAGTTTCTATATGAGGTTAATGCGCCGGGTTAGTGATGAGGCTATAGACCCTCGTCTGCTGCCAGAGATGCTTATAAAGACCCTCAATAACCTAGATGGAGATGCCCTGGTTTTAGCGCCGGGTGAACAACCCGTTTTTGCTTCATCTGGAATTGAGCGTTTGGGAATCTTAAAAGATGGACGCATCGATAGCCCAGAGTTATTAGCCACAATAAGAGTAGTACGTCGGACAAACACAAAACACACCGGGCGAATTGATATTCCACGCGGCCCAATCGGTGAAGGCATCCATGAATTAACTGTAAACATTTTTCCTTTGACTGAAGGCGATCTAGTAATTGTTCTCATTTCAGATGAGAGTGAAGCTCAACGTGTTCACGAAGTTCGACGTGACTTTGTTGCAAATATTTCGCATGAGTTGAAAACGCCTATCGGTGCGCTGTCATTGTTAAGCGAAGCGGTGCTGGGTGCAAAAGATGAGCCCGAGGCTGTCACCATGTTTGCTACTCGGATGCAATCAGAGTCAAAACGTTTGACAGATTTAGTTCAGGAAATTATTAACTTATCCCGCATTCAAGACTCAGATCCACTTCAACTTGCCGAGGAAGTTGAAGTTAGCTATTTAGTAAAGGAAGCGATTGATCAAAGTCAGATCAACGCCGAAAACAGACACATCACAGTTACTTTTCAGGAAGAAAAGAATCTGTCTGTGTGGGGCGATCGCGATCAATTAACAATGGCGGCTCAAAATCTCATTGATAACGCCATCAACTACTCCCCAGAAAATACTAAGGTTGCCGTAACAAGCAAGCTGGTTGATGGAATTGTTGAAATCTCAGTGACAGATCAAGGTATTGGTATCCCAGAAGCAGATCTTTTAAGAATCTTTGAACGTTTCTACAGAGTCGATCCGGCACGCTCTCGTCAAACAGGTGGCACCGGCTTGGGGCTTTCAATTGTTAAGCACGTTGCATCAAAGCATGGCGGCGATGTGAAGGTCTGGAGCGCAGAAAATATCGGAAGTACGT
>DAISII010000055.1:0-6521 GCA_036822115.1 Candidatus Planktophila sp. | reverse complement strand
GCATCCTTGATACTGGTGGTCGCGTGGCTAAGTTCGAAGAGCGCTTCGGTAAGACAAAAACTACAGACGCAAGCGCTAACTAGCTTTTTAAAGGAACCGCATCGCATCCCTTGTGGGGTGCGGTCGCGGTTTTTTTATTTCTCAAACTAACTTTGAATTAGATTCAAAATAGAAAGGAGCAGTCAATGAGTAATGATCGCTTTGCATCAGCACATGAAATGGTGCGCGAGTACGCAGAATTAGAAGAAAAGATGGCTGATCCTTCTATCCACGAAGATCAAGCAAATGCGCGCAAGCTTGGACGACGCTACGCGCAGCTAGGACCTGTGGTTGCAGGATTCAAAGCATGGAAGTCTTCTGAAGATGATTTGTTGGCAGCGGCAGAACTAGCAGCTGTTGATCCCGATTTTGCCTCAGAAATTCCTGCACTCGAAGCAACGCGTGATGCGGCTGCTTTGAAGTTAGAAGAGTTGTTGTTGCCACGTGATCCCAATGATGATCGTGATGTGATTTTAGAAGTTAAGGCAGGCGCAGGCGGTGATGAGTCAGCCATATTTGCAGGCGACCTATTGCGCATGTACATGCGATACGCCGAAAAGCACAACTGGAAAGTTGAAATCATCGATGCCACCGAAAGTGAAATGGGTGGGTATAAAGATATTTCGGTAGCGGTTAAATCAAAAGGCGTTGCCGCACCCGGAGAATCTCCTTATGCGCGTTTGAAGTTTGAAGGTGGCGTACACCGCGTGCAGCGAGTGCCAGAAACTGAAAGCCAGGGTCGTATTCACACATCTGCTGCAGGAGTTTTGATCCTTCCTGAAGCAGAAGAGGTCGATGTTGATCTTAATATGAATGATGTCCGCGTAGATGTTTATCGCTCATCAGGCCCCGGCGGTCAATCGGTTAATACAACTGACTCAGCGGTGCGTTTAACCCACGTTCCAACCGGAATCGTTGTTTCTTGCCAGAACGAAAAGAGTCAGTTACAGAATAAGGAATCAGCGTTGCGTATTTTGCGTGCTCGCCTTTTAGCTGATGCACAAGAAAAAGCAGAAGCTATTGCATCCGCCGAGCGCAAGAGCCAGGTCCGAACTGTTGATCGTTCAGAACGTATTCGTACCTATAACTATCCAGAAAATCGTATTAGTGACCACCGTGTTAATTACAAGTCAAACAATTTAGATGCCGTCCTTAACGGGGATCTAGATGACATGATCCAAACTTTGCTGGATGCTGATAAAGCGGCACGTTTGGCAAACGCTAACTAACGCGCGTATTCCAGATAAATGAATATAAAAGAGATTCTGCGCGATGCTAAATCGCAGTTAGCTGAATCTGGAATTTCTGAAGTAGATGCTGAGCATTTGTTAGCCCATGTTCTTGGATTGTCGCGAATGGATCTACACAACACTGTCTTGGTTGAATCAACCCTGCTTGGTATTGACGATAAAGATGTTCTCGAAGAACAGTTTTATGATCTATTGGATCGCCGACTTAACTTTGAGCCTTTGCAGTATTTAACTGGTACGGCCGGATTTAGATACTTAAACATTGAAGTTGGTCCTGGTGTGCTTGTTCCTCGTCCTGAATCAGAGCTTCTTGTAGAAGCTGTTTTGCAGCACATTGAAAACCTGCCAGCGCCGGTAAGTGTTATTGATTTAGGCGCAGGCTCTGGTGCGCTTTCTTTGGCAATTGCAACCGAAGCTCCAACAACAAGGGTTATTTCAGTTGAGAAAAGCCCCGAAGCGCTGGTCTGGCTGAAGAAAAATGTTTCGATGATTGCAGAAAATGTTCGGGTGGTAGAGGGCGATGTTGCAGATGTTTTACCTGGGGTTAAGTGCGATGTTGTTATTGCTAACCCGCCGTATGTTCCTGATTCACAAGAATTGCCTCGAGATGTAGCCGGCTTTGAGCCCCATATCGCATTGTTTGGTGGCCCAACCGGAATGGAATTGCCACAAATATTTATTGCCGCTGCAGCACGATTGCTAAAAAGCGGGGGAGTTTTGGTGATTGAACATACTGAAGAGCAAGGCGCAGCGATTGCCGCTGCCTTAGCAGTAGATTTTTCTGAGGTTGCCCTGCATGATGACCTAGTAGGTCGTCCCCGTTGGAGTAGTGCGGTTAGGAGGTAGTCATGGCAAAAGATATTGATCTAAAAAAAGGTGAACTATCTCGCCATGTTAACAAGGCTGCCAAAGCGATCGCCGATGGATTTATCATCGTAATTCCAATGGAACACAGTTACGCATATGTGTGCGATGCCTTTAGAGCAGATTCTGTCCGTGCGATGCATGTACTGCGTGGAGATTCCTTGTTTACTGCTGCGCAAGTAATTGTTGGCAGCACAAAGACAACTGAAGGAATCGTTCGCGATATAACACCTGAAGTAAAAGGTTTAATGAAAAAGTTTTGGCCCGGAATGATGTCCCTAAATTTGCGCCCACAACTTGGACTTAGCTGGGATCTAGGGGATAACAATCAACTAGATCGTGTCAGCGTTCGAATTCCACGAGCAAAGTTTGCGAAGGCTTTGGTTTCACAAACGGGACCACTGGCAGTTGCTAGTGCAGCCCGTAAGGGAATGGCTGCTCCGCAAGCGCTAAGCGATGTAATGGTTTTGGATTCAGATGTTGCCCTGAAATTTGATAATGGAAAGTTGCGCAAGGGCCTAGCCTCAACAGTCATTGAGGCTGATGAAACTGGCGTACGCGTTCTTCGTGTCGGAGCAGTCTCGCTAGCAGAGATCAAAGAGATCGTTCCAGGGGCTACAGCCGTCTAGTCCAACCGCCGTTTGGCCCCATCGCCCTATAGGGTTTGGGCATGTCCGAAACTTTCTATGGCCCAGATTTCAATCTATTGACCCAGCAGGATCCTGATATCGCAGCGGTTCTTTTATCTGAACTCAAGCGTCAGCAGACCAACCTGCAGTTGATCGCATCTGAAAACTTCACCTCACGCGCCGTGCTTGCCGCCCTAGGTTCAACACTTTCTAATAAGTATGCCGAAGGCTATCCAGGTAAGCGTTACTACGGCGGATGCGAAGAGATTGATAAGGCTGAGTACCTGGCAATTGATCGCGCAAAGAGTTTGTTTGGTGCAGAGCATGCCAACGTTCAACCGCACTCAGGTGCTTCTGCAAATGTTGCCGTTTATCAAGCATTTACAAAGCCAGGGGACACCGTGCTTGCAATGTCATTGGCACATGGCGGTCACTTAACCCATGGATCCCCAGTTAACTTTTCAGGTAAGTGGTTCAACATCGAGTCATACGGTGTTAGACAAGATAACGAACTGATTGATTACGACGAGCTACGCGACCAAGCAATTCGTACAAAGCCAAAGATGATTTGTTCAGGTGCAACGGCCTATCCATCACTTGTTGATTTTGCAAAGATTCGCGAAATTTGTGATGAAGTTGGCGCAATCATGTGGGTAGATGCGGCGCACTTCATTGGATTGGTTGCAGGTAAGGCAATTCCTTCACCTGTGCCGTATGCAGATGTTGTTTCCTTCACAACACACAAAGTTTTACGTGGACCTCGTGGTGGAATGATTTTGGCTAAGGGCGAACATGCCGCTGCAATTGATAAGGCGGTGTTTCCTGGAATGCAGGGCGGACCGATCATGTCAGCAGTTGCAGGCAAAGCTATTGCGCTCGCAGAGTGCGCAACACCTGCGTATCAAAAGTATGCAGCTGATGTCATTGTTAATGCCAAGGCACTTGCTGCAGCACTCGAAGCAGAAGGTATGCGCGCAGTATCTGGCGGCACTCAAACACACTTGGCACTAATGGATATTCGCAGCACTGGAGTAACTGGCAAGGTTGCCGACGAGCGTTGTGGGGCTGCAGGAATTGTGATGAACAAAAACTCAATTCCTTATGATCCAGAAAAGCCTGGCATCACAAGCGGTATTCGCGTTGGTTCACCTGCAACAACAACCCAAGGAATGGGTGTTGAAGAGATGAAGACGATTGCAACGTTGATTTCACGCGCTATCGCAACGGATGATGCAGCAGCACACGGTGCGATAAAGACCGAAGTTCATGCATTAACAGCACGTTTTCCTATTTACCAGGCATAGCATTTAGTAATGCGCGAGTACCTAGTAACCCTGCTGATATCGGCGGCATTGTGTTACCTAATTACACCGATAGTTCGCTCGCTAGCACTTAGATTCGGCGCTGTTGCCGGCATTCGAGCGCGCGATATTCACAGCACGCCAACTGCGCGTTGGGGTGGGGTTGCTATGTGGGCTGCAATGGCCCTTACCTTCTTGATCGTTAGCAATCTGCCACTTGTTGGAAAATCGATTGGGCATGAAGCTCAGGGAGTATTTTTGGCAGCAACGTCAATTGTTTTGTTAGGTATGGCTGATGATCGCTTTGAATTAGATGCCTTAACAAAGCTTGCCGGACAAGTTTTTACGGCAGGTATTTTGTTGTTGTATGGAATTCAAATTTTGTGGCTTCCGATTAATGGCGTTATTACCTTGCCCCCAAGTATTGGCCAATTGCTGACAGTGCTAATTGTTCTAGTTGTAATTAATGCTGTTAACTTTATTGACGGATTGGATGGGCTTGCAGCAGGTGTTGTTGCCATTTCAGGAGTTGCCTTTTTTGCTTTTGCTTATCTGTTAGCAGTTGATTATGGCTTTAGTCGCGCCGGCGCTCCATCGCTCGTAACGGCGGTACTCATAGGTATTTCTATTGGTTTCTTACCTCATAACTTAAGTCCAGCGAAGATTTTTATGGGCGATAGTGGATCAATGTTGCTAGGACTTTTACTATCTGTTTCTGCAATCACACTAACTGGCCAGGTTGACCCCAACGCAATTTCTGCTGAGAAATTAGGACCAACTTTGTTGCCGCTCTTACTTCCATTTGCAGTCCTTGCAATTCCATTCTTAGATTTAGTTTTGGCACTTATTCGTCGTGTACGAGCTGGTAAATCACCTTTTGCACCAGATAACCTGCATCTGCATCACCGATTGCTGAGTGCGGGCAACTCAACAGGGCAAACAATTTTAATTCTGTACTTATGGACTGCCACAATTGCATTTCCTGTAACTGTCTTAGCTTTTGCCCCATGGTGGATAGCGGTCTTAACAGCATTATTCTTTGCATTATCGAGCGCTGCCGTTATGAAGTACAAAAAGAAGGTTGCGGCATGAGTGAGCAAAGCAACGAGTCACAATTATTGCGAGGCGCATTTGCTCCCACACTTGTCGTGAGCATTGTTGCAATTGCAGTATCAACAGTTGTTCAGGGGAAAAGTGGTTTCTGGGGCGCACTGCTTGCTCAATTCGTTGTGATCATCTTTTTTATTATTCACATTGCGGTTTCTCGAATGACTCGTAATTTGGATCCGATCTCAACGATGGCAATGGCGCTGTTTTCTTACTTTGCCAAGCTGTTTGCCCTCGGCCTTTTGTTATGGGCTATCGCCAAGTACACAGATCGGGCCACGATTAACCGCATCGCCTTTGGGGTCACAGCTGTGGCTCTTACAATCGCCTGGCTCTGGGGCGAGATTGCCAGTTACATGAAACTACGCCTACATTTACCTCTGCCCGTAACCACGAAGATTGACGAGGATTAGAAGGAGTCACATGGCAAATAGCGATGAAAATGCAATGTGGTCGATCTTTGGATACCTCCTATCCGGCCTGATCTTCTGGGGCGGTATCGGCTATGGGCTGGACAAGTGGCTGGATAAGGGGATTTTCACCCTGCTTGGCATGCTTGTGGGAATCAGCGGGGCGATCTACCTGGTCTGGCTCCGTTTTGGCCGTGAATAATCCACAACCCACGCACAATCTCACATTTTTCTCAGCCGTTTCGATTTCTCATAAATAACCCCTCTCCCATAGGGTTGCTCCGTCTTCCCGTTAGATCGACCATTTTCATTGGCCTGTGAGGAGTTTGCGTGCGCGTTCTACTGCGTTCTGCTGAGGGTGAAGGATTCGTCCCGCCTAGCACCAAAGACTTCCAACTTCCTCCAATTTTTGGTGACAACGTATACACAACGAAACCAATTCTTCTTGTCTTTCTCTCTGTAATTTTGATTTCAACATTCTTTATATTGTCCGCGCGCAAAGCAGCAATCGTCCCAAGCAAGTTCCAATTTGCTGGCGAGTCTGTGTACTCATTTGTGCGTGAAAACTTAGCTAAAGAGGTTATCGGTCACGAGTTCATGCGCTTTGTGCCATACCTATTTACCTTGTTTACATTTATTTTGGTGAACAATCTCTTTGGAATTATTCCGCTGATTCAGTTCCCAACAATGTCGCACGTCTCGTTCCCTTATGTTTTAGCGTTGTCTACATATTTGGTCTTCCACTACGTAGGAATTCGTAAGCAAGGTGCATTTAAGTACTTCAAGGAAATCTTGTTTATGCCTGGCGTTCCAAAAGCTGCATACATCTTGATCACACCACTTGAAATTCTTACATTCTTTGTTGTGCGCCCACTAACGCTTTCACTTCGTCTTTTTGCAAATATGTTTGCGGGCCACTTG